>JAEPNP010000002.1:300000-544578 GCA_017643395.1 Rhodothermales bacterium
ACCGGCTACCGGTCCAGTGGCGCCGTCGTCGACGGAAACTGGCACGTCTACCCCGAAATGGCCGCGGCCGGCCTCTGGACCACACCCTCAGACCTGCTCCGGTGGTCGATGACCATCATGAATGACAGAGCCGGTGCGGGCACCATTCTGGATTCCGAGACGGTCGAAACCATGCTTACCAAAGGTCCGGGTGGTCATGGTCTGGGCCCGAGCATCTCTGAGGACGGCCTCAAGTTCGGCCATGGTGGTGCCAATGAAGGATTCCGCTGCAACCTGATGACGTTCCAGGATGGTCGCGGCGGCATCGCCATCATGACCAACTCAGACAGTGGCGGAACGATGGCCTACGAGATGTTGCTGACCGCCGCCCGCGAGTACGGTTGGGAGGGCTTCGAGCCCCAGCGCCTGGAAACGACCGCGCTTACGGACGATGAGGTCGCCGCTCTTGTCGGCCAGTACCGTTACGAGCCCGGACTGGTGACCGTCGAACACGAAGACGGCACCTTCCGACTCACCTCCGAGTGGGACGGACAGTATGCCACGATGGTGCCCACGTCAGCAAACGAGCTCCACGCCCGAACCGATCAGGATCGCGTGCGCCTGGAAACGGCCGACGACGGCACCATGACCCTGGTCTGGAATGACCAGTGGCGCGGCATCAAGCAGTAGCCGTCAGTCCCCTGCCGGCACTCCTCCGGCCAGCACGTCAAAGCGAACCGTCACGTCCTTCGAGACCACCAGGGCGCCGAACATGGCCTTTGGCGGCTGGATCCGGTAGTCCGTCATGGACACCTCCTGGGAGCCGGTAAAGCGTACACCGCCGTCGACAGCGGCCATCAGCACATCCATTTCGACTTCCTGCTCGACGCCGGCAATCTCCAGCGTGCCTTTTGTCGCAAGCAGCAAACCGCCATCAACCGCCTGACTGCCGGCCACCTCAGAAAGCACGAAGCGAATCTCCGGGTTTGCAGGCGTCTTCAGCGCGCGCGTGATCAGCCGGTCCTGAATAACCCCGCTCTCGCCCTTGATCGTCGTCGCGTCAACCACGAATTCTGCGGAAACCACGCTGCCTTCGGCCATCTCGAAGGTGCCGGCGAACGACGAAGCCTTGACGGTCCAGTCGCTCTTGTTCGACGATCCGTCAATCTCGAGCGTCGACCCCTCCTGGACGGTGAGCGTTTGTGCGGATGCAGGAAGCGCCATGAGCGCAATAATCAGTAGGGGCAGGAATCGCAGCATAGCCTGTTTCAGGGTTTGACGGTTATCTTGAGGGCTCGCCGCAACTGATCGGCACCCTCAAGCACCTCACCCGATCCAATTCAGCCCCATGGACAACGGTTCCAACGGCGCCAATGAAGGCCGCCGCGACTTCCTGAAAAAGAGCGCTGTCGTCGCCACTGCCGCCATGGCGGGCGTCAAGACCGCAAAAGCCGCAAGCAAGGTTCGCACGAACTGGGTCCCGGCAACCGGCTCCGTGCTGGGTGCGAATGATCGTCTGGTGATCGGACACCTTGGGGTTGGCGGCCAGGGGTTCAACGCCCACATGCGCACCGTCTCCAACGCAGACGGCAACGGCGAGACCTTCCACAATTACGACCTGAACGCGGTCTCTGTGGCTGCCTGTGACCTGTATTCGGGTCGACGGGATCGCGCGAAGGAGCTCATGGAGTACGCCCGCCAGAATCGCGGTGCCGGAGACGTCACGACAGAAGTGTACGAGGACTACCGCGCCATTCTGGACCGCGACGACATCGATGCCGTCATGATCGGCGCCGTAGACCACTGGCATGCCCAGATGGCGATCGATGCCCTGGATGCGGGCAAGCACGTCTACTGCGAAAAGCCGATGACGCGCTACCTGGACGAAGGCTTCGCCGTTTACGACGCGGTGCAACGCACCGGGAAAAAATTCCAGATCGGCTCTCAGTATTGCACTGAGGGCACCTGGCACACGGCCGCCGAGATGATCCGCAACATGATGATCGGGCAGCTGGTGCTGGCCCAGGATTCCTACATGCGGAATACCCCCAATGGAGAGTGGAACTACTACGGCCTGGAAGAGGACGTCACGCCGGAGACACTCGACTGGATGAAATGGCTGGGGCCGGTCAACAACAAGATCGCCTTCAACCGCGAGCACTACCACCGCTGGCGCAAGTACTACCCGTACTGCGCGGGCATCCTGGGTGACCTTCTCGCGCACCGCGTCCACCCCATGCTGATTGCCACCGGCAACCCGGAATTCCCGAGTCGCGTGGTCAGCCTTGGCAACAAGAAGATCACCAATGCGACCGTCGGCCCGGACGACAGGTCGGTTAATGACAACACCCAGCTCATCGCTGAATTCCCCAGCGGGCTGAACATGATCATCGCGGGTGCCACAGTGAATGAGCAGGGCCTCGGCTCCGTGATTCGCGGCAACGAGGGCACGCTGTATTTCGGCAGTGGCGGATCTGTTGAGCTGCGCCCTGAGCGCCCGTTCGCGGACCTGGTGGATCAGGAAACCGTCGAGAACATCACGCCAGGCGTTAGTATCCCGGCCCACGTGTCAGACTGGCTGGAAGCGATCCGGAATGACGGCACTCCGAACGGCAATATCGAGGTGGCTATGCGCGCCCAGACCATCATCTCGTTGGCCGAAATGTCGGACCGCCTCGGTGAAATGATGCACTTCGATGAGGCCACTCGGGAAGTTCGCACCGGATCGGGTCGCGTCATCGAACCCATTACCTACGGTACGCTAGAGGCCTCCTGATGCCCGTTGAACGTGTGCGCCTGGCGGCCCACGCCATGGCCACACGCTTTGAAATCGTGGTGGACGGCGACCCGGTGCGCATGCGCGCAGCGGCGGAGGAAGCCATACGAGAGGTTCATCGGGTAGAACAACAGCTCTCCTGGTTCGTGCCGGAGAGCGTGGTGAGTCGCATCAACCAACGCGCCGCCCAGCAGCCCGTAAAGGTGCCCGCCAGGATCTACGAATTGTTGCAGCTTGCCCAGAGTCTGCATCAGGCGTCGGGTGGTGCCTTCGACCCGACCGTAGCGCCGGATTCGTCGGAGTCCCCGGCCGGCATGGATTCCGTGGTGCTGGAGGACCGCACGGTGCGATTCACGTCGCCGCAAACGCTCCTGAACCTCGGGGCCATAGGCAAGGGCTATGCCCTGGACCTCGCCGCGGAGATCATGCTGGAGGCCGGCGCCCGGAACGCCCTCCTGCACGGCGGCACGAGCACTGCAGTGGCCCTCGGTTCGGATGGCGTGCGCCCCTGGACCATCGGGGTTTCGCACCCCGTGCCTGATCGGGCCGGAGAGCTCATCGCCCGCATGCCCCTGGTCAATGCCTGTCTCAGCGTGTCAGGCATCTACAACCGGGGGCAACAAACCGACGACGGCTGGAAAGGACATATCATGGATCCGCGCAGCGGAAAGGCTGTGTCCCACACGGAACTGGCCGCTGCAGTCACGTACAGGGGCAATCTTGCTGCGGCCCGGGCCGATGCGCTCTCCACCGCTCTCCTCGTGACCGGCACTCGCGGCCCGGCGTTCGAAGACACGCATACGCTCTGCTACTCGCAGAACCGCATCACGGAGCACTCCGGGCCGTGGCAACTTGCCGGGGGATGAGCCCAGCCCGGACGACACCCCCAAGGCTTTTTTACCGGTCAGCCTCCACCGGCACCCGCAGCAGCACCATCTCCGATACATCCGGCCTCCGCGATACGCCCGCGACGAGCAGCGTACCGTCATCAAGCATCTCGAGGTCGTAGCCCATTTCCCCGCCATGTGCGATGTCAAGCGTGCTCGTGGCAGCCTCCATGACCCGCCCCTCTGGACCAAGTCGCACGATCAACAGGTCGCTGTCTCCGCGAACCGACTCGGTATACCCGACCAGGGTCACGGAGCCGTCTGGCGAAATGGCGAGGTCATGGGCCCCGTCCGACACCCCCCCCACCTGCAGTCTGGCAACCCCGTAATCGGCGAACCGGGAGTCCAGATTTCCCTGCTGGTCCAGCCGGACCACCAGCATGCGATAGTCTGAGTCCTGCAGTCTGGAAAAGCCCGAGGCGACAATCGATCCGTCCGGTCCGATCGCCAGTTCCGTCAGTTTCTCTTCCCGATCAGCCGGGGCGGCCAGGCGGACAAACCCGTCCGATCCAAAGGATTCCTCGAGCGCGCCATCCCGGGTGTATCGCGCGACGGTGGCCCTGAATCCCGACCACCCTGAGACAACAATACCTCCGTCCGGAAGCAGCGCCAACCCGGCAATGCCGTCCAGGCCGTCAATGTCAGTGATGACCACGCCATCCGCTCCAAACGAGTCATCCAGCCTCCCGTCCGGCAGGTAGCGCACGATCGCGAAATCGTAATCCACCCCCGAGTGGGCGTCCCCGGCGACGACGAACCTGCCGTCCTGCTGCCGCCGGATGGCGTAGGGCCGATCGGTGTGATACGCCACGTGTGTCCACACGAATCCGCCGTCTCCGAAGTCCGGATCAGGCGAGCCGTCCGGGAGGTATTTGGTCAGACTGAAGTCGCCCGCCAGCGTCATTTTGGCAGTCCCGGCGACTACAAAGCTGCCATCGGGCTCCATCACGACATCCAGCCCGTTAGTGTTTTCCCCCTGCCGCCAGTGGCGAAAGCCATCGGTACCAAAACCCGTCACCAGGCTGCCGTCCGGATTCAGTCGAGCAACAAACTGGGAGATGGGACCGCCCACTTCGGAGGCACCAGTTCCGACCAGAAGCAGGTCTCCATTGGGAAACTGTTTGATTCTCCGCACCCAGTTGAATCGCTGGGCATTGCCGGCAAACAGGCCAATCCCGGTTGGGCCGAATCGCTCCAGAACCGTAGGCGGCCGCGTGCCCGTCGGGGACACGCCGACCCCGCCAAGTACCAGAAGGGCGATGAGCAGGGTGCCGACCGCCGCCGCCAGCACGGGACGGCGCCTGGCTCGGCTGGCCACGCTTCTTGCCCGACGGGCAAAGAGCTCCGGGTTCTCCAGCAACTCCTGGAACGTGCCGGCGGAAATCAGAGTGACCCCCGACGCTCCGCTCACGTCCTGGACCTGAGACGGCGGCACCACCAGGACCGCGCAACCGGCCTGGCTGGCGGCAGCGGCCTTGGCGGGAAGCGTACCGCTATCAACCGGCAGGATGTGTCCCGACGGGCTCAGGTCCCCGGTAAACGCAATCTTTTGTTTCTGGACAAGCACCCGCGACGAGGGGGACGCCTGGTCGGCGGCCAGGAACGCCGCCACCGCGATGCCAAGTCGCGCACTCCGGCCGGAAACGGGAAGATCGCTGCCGGCCGACTCGAGCAGCCACTGCCGACCTGGAGTGTCGGACGCGCCCGCGTCTGTGAGATTGGCCAGCACCGCGTCGAATGCCCCCGGCCGAGCAGTCAATCCCGACACACGCAGGGAGTTTTGCCCGTCCCGGGAGGGCACGCAGGTACAGCTGAGAGAGATCACGGCTCCGCGACCGGAAGCCCGCTCCACGACCGGAATGTGCACTGTGGTTTTCACTGCCTGATCCCCGCCTGGGATACGGCATGCAGGACGGCGCGAGACCGGTCCTCCTGAATGCCCACCAGTATCAGACTGTCTCCCCGCGCGGTCATGGCAGAAAGGTGGAAGCTCGCCGTCTCCCCCAACACAGTGGACCCTTCTAGCCTCCCGTCCGCAGTCAGAATCGTGGCCACGCCGTCGAAGTGGGGTTTGGGTTCGGGTTCCTCGGGGTTGCCATAGTCTCTCGTCGAAAAGGCCAACGCAAGTCTGCCGTCGCCCAGACTCACTGCGGCCGGCGCGACCCGGGTAGCTTTCCCTATAAAGTCCGAGTAGAGTCCATCGATGCCGAACCGGGCATCCAGGCGCCGATCCGGCGTCAGTCTCTGCACCATCAAGTGGCTGTCGATCCCCCACCGCGCGGGTCCGACTACGGCTACAGCACCGTCCGGCAGCGGAATCAGCGCGTCGACCTGCTCCCGAGACAGCGCGCTCCACGACAGCGGGATCTCTCCAGCCTGGCCACCCTCCACCTTGGCCAGATAGGCCATTCTCCTCCCTCCATCCTGGCGCCATCCCCCGATCAACAACTCACCCGAGTCGGCATGGCAAACCAATCCTGATGAATGCGCTGGCACCCCTGTCAGGGAGCGTCGCACCGGCTCTCCAGCCTCCTCGTCCATCGACCAGACTGCCGCCATGGGGAATCCGTCACCCCACACGGATCCTACAAGCAGCACCGACCCGCCATCCCGGCACAGCGCATTGAACTCGGTGCCCGGCTCAGCGAAGATGCGGCCGTCGACCTCTCGATCATTGGGGCCGACTTCGGCCCAGAAACCCCGGCGACTCCCGGAGACCGAGGTCGTGCCCACAACCAGGAGGCCGGAGCCTGCCGTGCCCTGAACATCCTCGATGGCGGGCTGCTCTCCGGCGTTCACCAGAGTTCGGCCGGGACCCCTGTAGGAAGGCATCGACAGCCGCGTACCGTGCCAGTCAACGAAGCCCACCCATCGGCCGAGATCCAGCGTGCCGGCCACCCCGTGCCCGTCCCCGGAAGCAAACACCTCCACCACACTGACAAACCGGGCAGTTTCACCGGATCCGGAGACGGCTCCCAGTTCCGCGGCCGGAGCCACCGCCCTCAGCACTGGATTGGGACCCAACTCCATCCAGGAGAGGAACAGGGCCAGGACGATGAGCACCGCCAGAGCAGCAAGGCTGCGCTTGCGCTCCCCAAACCAGGCGAACAATCGCTGCCACATCCCGATCTTTCGCCGCTCAAACACACGGGCGTCGTGCAGCACGGTGTCCAGTTTGTGCGCCGAGACCACATGCATGCTGCGATCCGGCCAATCCGGTGCAACAAGCCGAAGCTCCTGTCGGACCAACTCTTCGTGGACCTGGGGCACGACAAGCACACTTGCGCCGGCGTGCAGGGCAGCCCGGGCACATGCAGACACAAAGTCGTCGGGCAGGGCACCAATAGTGCCGTCGGCTTCCAGCGTGCCGCAGGCAGCGACATGGGGTCGCATTCTCAGCCGCTCGGTCCCCGATGTTTCGCGACTCATTCCAGCCGCGACCAGCAGACCAAGCCCAAGCCCGGACAACTCGGCCGGTTCAAGTCTGGTGCCCGACTCGGTTGCAACAACCCCCTTGAAACGCAGCCGGCCGGGGAGTTGCAGGGCATTGCGGGCAGCGAGCGCGGGTTTCCTCACCCCCGCGACCACGTGAGCCGAGGCGTCCAGCAGTGCGCCCAGGAGCGCCACATCGTCCTGCATACCGGCACTGCGGTGCATGGCTCGCAACTCGAACCGCTCAACCCGCAGGTCCAAGAACGGTGCTTCCGTCGGTACCGGTTCGCGCAGCGGCACGAACACGGATGGATAACCACTGCGCCCGGGATCGGAACGAGAGGCAGCCGCCGAAAGCTGCTCCACCAGTCGGAAGATCCGGGTGCATCGCAACTCTCCGATGGCATCCCGTCCGATGCCGAGTGCAGCCGCCTCGATGACGTCAGAGACCGTCAGCAGTGTTTCCGGGTCCGCACCCCGGAGTTCGGAGGCGGAAAGCTCCGCCGGAAGCATCGAGAGCAGTTCTTCGGCGTAGGCGCCGCGCACTTCCGGCCACGGTGCCAGATCCAGCAGGAATCTGGCAACCAGAAACACTTTCATGCGGTCGGACGGCTCACTCTCAAGCGCATCCCGCAAGGACTTGTAGGCGGCCTGCGTCTCACTCAGCGAGTGTCCGGCCATCTCCCTAGTCCATTCGCACTTCTACGGTCTCCTCGCCTGAAGACAAAGCGCGGACGAGCGACTCCGAAACAGCCACAGACCCGTGACCTCTTCCATCGATGGAAACCACGGAGTCGGAAACCGGAAGCAATACTTCCCTGACACGACCGGAGCCGCGCGGCGCGATAACGCGAACCAGCACCTCGGACCGATCCTCGTCAAGGAGGCATCGCACCGCCACGGACCCGTCTTCAGACAGAAACGTGCCCAGCTCGCGGATGGCGAACTCCGATACATCTGCCGCGGCCATGGAACGGGCCGGTGGCGCAGAGGCCGCCTGGCTGCGCACCAGCTTCATCGCCGACGCAGGCGCGGTCCGGGGCTGCTCCCTGGACACGGCCCCCAGTACGCGGTAGAACTCGCGCCAGTAGTCCGCCACCTCGCGCCACTCGGGAAAGCGTTCTACGTTTCTGGAGATCTCCTCTTGCTGCGCAGCCGGCAGCGATTCAGGATTTCTGATCCAGACTTCGATGATATGTTCGTCCAGCTCCGACATAGCACGTTACCGGGGCCATTCCCCGACGCGCGTGTGCCATCCTCACAAAAGTCCCCTCACATCGAGGAAAGTGCAGACGCGTCCGACTTGTAGAATGCGGCCAGTTTCGACCGGGTCTTGCGGAGAATATACTCGAAGACCTTTCGATGCTGATCACGGTAGTTCGCTGAGGCGCCTGGAATTTGATGTCCAACGGCCTCGGAATGCCGGTACCCCTGCAGCAGCACCAACTGCGCTGCACGAGCGTAACGCTCCAGCCACTCCTGGGGGAGTTTGCCGGCGTACGATTCGCGCAGACCACGGCTGACCGCCGTTGTCGCGCGAACTACCGCTTCCTGCCACTGCGCCTCTTCCGCCGGGGTCGTCGCGGGCGGCTCCGGTCGCTGGAGCCGAGCGAGTGACGCGCGAATGGCCAACGCGAGCGAAACGACCGGGACGGCCGGCAGATGCATCGACTGGTTCGACAGCACACGAACGGTCGCCTCCAACAGCTCGGTGCCCCGATGGCCTTCCCGAACTACCAGCCGGCGTTCCAGCAACTCGACCGGAATGGGCGAACCGTTGTGACTGGGCAGGCTACCGGTCAGACAAACCCACTGCCTGCGTTCGAACCGTACCAGTTGCACATCGCTTCGTCGTTCAACCGCGCCCCGAAGGGATCGGATCATGCGGGACAACTGCGGGTCACGCTCCTGAAACATGCGGTACACGCCGTCCTCCACCTTGCGAAAAACAAAGCGCCGGAGAGCGGTCACCAATTGCTCATCATCCAGTCGCTTCCAATCGATGGCCTCCAGGTACGATGCGATGCGCACCATGCATCCCGCAGCGTCAGTCTGGAACGCCTCGGCCAAGGCATCCAGAGCCACATCGCGATCATCGAGAGCGGTATCCAGGAATGCCCATCTGCCAGAACGGCGCCGCATCCTTACCAGCGCCTGCCCCATGTCCGCAGCCCGCAACACCAGATCAGTCCGCAGTCGTGCGTCGCCACTCGTATCCACGGCAGCCCGGAACTGGGCGCGCAGGGAGCCTGGGTCAATCGAGGGGTGCACAGGAAAACGTAGGCTGGGAGACCAAGGAGCGGGCTGGCCTGACCGCCCACGAATATTCGTTAAAACGCGTCGGATTTTCCACTTCCAATTCGGTGAACGGTCGTGTCAGCGCTGCGGCAGACGCGCGTCAGAGCACGGAACCGCGCCAGCCAGTGGCGTATGTTTGTGTATGCCCGCCGCGCGCCGGCCTGAACAGCTCACAGCGGCCGCCCCAGGACACTCACACCAGCCACTCAGAGGACCGGTAACGGAGCACGCCGGACCCAGGCAATTGTAACTACATGGATCGCAGGAATTTCCTCAAGAAGACATCCCTCGGAAGCATCGCAGGCCTGGTCGGTGTGCGAGACGCGTACCGCATCGTGGCAGACCGTCCCGAGTTCACCCGTCGCCCCCCCCCGGATGAGGTCGTGCGATGCGGGCTGATCGGATTCGGCACCTGGGGACGCAACATCGCGGAGCAGCTTGACGATCTGCCGGAGATGCAGCTTACCGCGATCTGCGACACATACGGCCCCATGCTGCGCCGCGCCCAGCGATCGCACCCCGACGCCACGAGGCATGAGGACTACACGGAGTTGCTTTCGAACCCCGACATCGACGCGATCCTGGTGGCGACCCCAACCCACCAGCACAGACAGGTGGTGATCGATGCGCTCTCGGCAGGCAAGCACGTCTACTGTGAGTCACCGATGGCCCACACCGTCGAAGATGCCCGGGCCATCGCCCAGGCGGCGAACGAGCATCCGGATCAGATCTTCCAGGTCGGCCTTCACCTGCGCTCCGAACCGCAGTACCGTTCCGTCTTTCAGTTCATCCGGAGTGGTGCCATCGGCGACGCCGTCATGGCCCGCGCCCAGTGGAACACCAAGGAGTCCTGGCGTCGGGCCAGCCCCAACCGTGAGCGGGAAATCGCTCAAAACTGGAGACTTGATCCCGACCTGAGCCTCGGACTCATCGGTGAGGCAGGCCTCGGACAGATTGACGCCGTCTGCTGGATGATGGGCGGCATGCCCACCTCCGTCGCAGGATTCGGGTCCACGCTGCTGTGGACAGACGGCCGGCAGGTGCCGGACACCGAACAGGCTGTCTACACCTTCCCCAGCGGTGCGAACCTCATGTATAACGCGACGCTGGCATCCTCATTTGATGCCGCCTACGAGAACTATTACGGCTCCTTCTCCACCATCATGATGCGGGATCAGAAGGGCTGGATGTTCAAGGAGGTCGATGCGCCCATGCTCGGCTGGGAGGTCTACGCGCGCAAGGACAAGTTCTACAAGGAGACCGGTGTGGCGCTGGTGGCAAACGCCACAAAGCTCGATGCGCTGGGCCAGGACGCGACGGACGACGATCCCAATCGCAAGGACCCGATCTGGCACGGTTTCAAGGCCTTCTCAGACAACTTCTTCTTCGGCCCCTACCCCGCCATGGCCGGTCAGGACCTTGGCTTTGCGATGGTGGTCCTGGCCGATGCAACCAGGCGCGCCGTCAGGGAGGGCACGCGCATCGCCATCGCCGACGAAGACTACCTGGTCTGACGTGGACCCCTTCCGCTTCCTGGCATCCTTTCCGCGAGTCCCCACGTGGCTTGAGGTCCCGCACACCGGTGCAGTGCGGGCCATTCTGGACACCGAGATCGTGCAGTTGGAAGCGAACGCATGCTCGGCCGATGACTGGGCACGCGTCCTGGTGCCGGATGACTTCAACCCCAACCGGGTACAACGGGTGCACTTTTCGGGCGATGTGGTGCTCGGCCGATTCTACACCACCGTGGATCGTTCGGGTGTCGCGCTGAAGTCCGGAGTGTTCGACGCCACCCTGGCCGATTGCCTGATCGAGGACGGCGCACGGGTTTCCAACGTATCGCTGATGGCGGGGACCGTGGTCGGTCCCGGCGCTCTGGTTGCCGACTGCGACGAGGTGATCGCCATCAGGGACTGCACATTCGGCAACGGAGTCCGGGTAGGCCTGAACGCCGCCAACGCGGACCGAAGCATTCCGGTGGTCGCCGACCTCCTGTTCGAGGATCTGGCCCGTCTGGTCCGCCCCCGTCCCGACGCCGAGGTTCTGGCCGCGCTGGAAGGCGTCGTCGCCGGCTATCTCGACGCGTGTCGCATGAGCCGCACAGTCATCAGCGCCGGTGCGCGTGTATCCGGATGCCGGCGGGTTTCAGGCACCTTTGTAGGGCCGGGGTGCGTGGTGATCAGCGCCGAGACAGTCACCGGCACCACGCTCTTGCCCGGCGCACGGATTGGCGCAGGGGCCATCGTTCGAAATGCGCTGCTGCAATGGAACGCCGTCGCAGAGGACGGCGCGTTTGTCGAAGACAGCCTTCTGGCAGAAGCGAGCAGCGTGACCCGCAAGGGCATCGTGACGCATTCAGCCATCGGCCCGAACACGTCCATCGCGGAAGGCGAGGTTTCGGCGTCCGTCGTGGGGCCCTTCACGGGGTTCAATCACCATGCCCTGCTTGTCTCCGCCTGTTGGCCTGAGGGAAGAGGAAACGTGGGCTACGGCGCCAACGTGGGCTCCAACCATACCGGCCGTGCGCCCGATCAGGAGGTGCACCCGGGTGAAGGCACCTTCTTCGGTCTCGGCATCAACGTCAAGATGCCGGCCGATTTCAGCGCGGCTCCCTACACCATTGTCGCGACCGGCGTCGATACGGCGCCACAGCGCATGACGATGCCGTTTTCGCTGATCGTGCCGGGATCAGCGCCCGATGGACCCAACAGGCTCTTTCCGGGATGGGGGCTGGCCCGCAACATGTACGGCATCATGCGCAACGTGTGGAAGTTCTCCACGCGCAACCGGGCCACGCGCGGGCTCATCGATCCCGACGCGTTTCGACCAGAGATCATGGTGCAGATCGACCTCGCTCTCAGGGCACTGGAGGGGCTTCCTGAACAGGCCCAGTACAGTGGACACGACCTGCGCGGATTCGGAGCCAACCTCGTTGATCACCGCGATCTGGAATCCGGGCGCAGTGCATACCAGACCACGCTGCGCTGGTATGGTCTACGCGAGTTCTGCCGGATGTGGGAATCAGGCGGCCGCGCACCGCACCCCGAGCAGGTGCCCTACCTCACGCGCTTTGCGACTGCCACGGAGCCGGGAACACTGCTGGACCTGTACCTGGCAGCCGAGCGCGATCGGCTAGCAGCGGTCCTGACGTCGAAAGCCAGGGACGACCACCGCGGCGCCAAGACCATCGAAGACTACGCCCAGGTGCACACGCCCGCCGGGGACGACTACGTCTACCGATGGGCCGAGGAGCAGTTTGAGGCGATTTCGGAGCGCATCGAGGGGCTGCGCGCCACGATCTGAGGCCGAGCGCCACCCGTCAATGCCTCACGAGGTCAGCTTGACCGTTCTGGACACCGTATAGATGGTGCCGACCTGACTCTCAGCCGTGAAGCCCTCGCCGAGGGGTCCGAACTCGGAGACCATGAGATCGACCGTGATCAGATCTCCCGCATCAAATGCCTGCTGCAGATCCGCGGACCCTATCGTGCACAGGCCGTCACCGCAGAGTCCGGAGGCACCCGGCGCACCGAGACCTTTGGTAGCCGTCCAGACAATCTGGCTCGCGCCGGACGTGTAGGAGATGCCCAGGTCTGAGGAAAGGCTGTGCTCAGTCAGCTGGTCAACGTCACGAATGTCGATGTCGGCAGCTGCTGCGGAAAAGCCGTAAATGGTCCCACCAGGCAGCTCCAACTCGAAGCGGTAGACGTTGCCGGGCACCACGTCGAGGGGGGCCAGGAACTGCATGGCCCCGCAGCCTTCGCCAGTGCAGCCGGGGAGGTCCTCCATCTCGCGGCCCTCGACGCGGAGCTCCACGCCCGCGATTGCGGAAGCAAGCCCGACCAGGGCGAAGCCCGGTCCCGACTCGCTGGCGCTGAAGCTCACAAAGGCGGTAATCTGACTGGGGGTGATCTCTACCTCGGACGGCGGCTCGTCCTCAAGAGCGTCGACCACGGAATCACATCCGAGAAGAGAAATAGCGAGGATCATCAGAAAGGTGCGCATGACGGTGTCCGGTTTCCTGGAGACACGCGCGATTGCGGTCCGAGGGATCACCTACTCCAGCCCGAACAGCGCCTTCGCGTTCGCCGTCGTCGACTCCTCCACCTCGGCCACGCTGGTCCCGCGCACCTCCGCCAGCTTCTGAGCCACTAACCGGACGTAGGCGGGCTCATTGCGCTTTCCGCGATATGGTACCGGTGCCAGGAAGGGAGCATCCGTCTCAAGCACGATGCGCTCCATGGGCACATGCTCCAGCGCCTCCGGCACGCCGGCGTTCTTGAAGGTCAGCGTCCCGCCGATCCCCACATGGAAACCCAGCTCCATGACCTGGCGACCAAACTCGGGGGTGCCGCCAAAGCAGTGAAATACGCCTCTGATCCGCGTCGCGTCGCCCGAGGCCTCCTGCTCCTCTCGCACGATGCGCACCAGGTCCTCGGAGGCATCTCCACGGTTGTGGAATACAAGAGGCAGATCACGCTCCGCCGCCAACCGGATGTGGCGTCGCAGGTAGTCGTGCTGCTTGTCGTTGAAACTGGTATCCCAGTGGTAGTCCAGACCGGTTTCCCCGATCGCGACAACAGCAGACTCCCCGGCAAGTCGCTCGACTTCGGCAAAGTCCGCATCGCTCGCCTCCTTGACGTCACTGGGGTGCAGCGCCGACATGACGTACACGCCCTCATGCCGCGCCGCAAGTTCCAGAGCGCCGTGTATGGAGGGCACATCGATGGCCGGAAGCAGCTGTATCTCCACGCCCGCGTCCTGGGCCCGCTTGATTACGTCGTCCCGGTCGTCGTCGAATCGGCGGTGGTACGTGTGGGTATGCGTGTCGATGAGCATGCTCTGGGAGTCCGTTCGGAGGTGCCCTGTAACCGGCCGCGCACCCGGGCTGTCCTCTCCCTCCTAGGGTACGCTACTTTGCCCTGTCAGCCTGTTCTGGTCGCGCCTTACCGGCGCGGCCCTGCCACGTTCCTGCCACATGCCCCGACTCGACCGAATCGTTCCCCTGATCGCGCTGTCCGCGGTATTGCTCGCGCTCGTCGAGCCGGCACGCGTGGCCTACGACTGGTGGGAATTCCGTGGCTACATGAAGGACATGGGCCAGCTGATGCCGGTGCGGGTCGGCTCCGCGGAGTCGTTCGATTGGGTGATCTGGGACGATTCTGACGGCCAGATCGAAGCCCGATATGTCTTCCCGGGAAGTCCTGCGGCAGAGAGCGGTCTACAGCCGGGAGACCGCTTCTACATGCTGGACAACACCCAGTACTTTTCGGCGGATGATTTGCGCGATGCGGTCCGCGGCGCGCGTCCGGGTCGCGTGCTGACCTATATGGTGGCACGAGAGGGAGACTACGAGGTCATTCAGGTGACGGCGACCCGATACCCCACCTTCCTGTACCCGCGCTCGGGAGCGCTTTGGCAGTTTGCGCTCTGGGGCTTCGCGATCGGCGCGTTCTTCCACATCCTCGCGCTGTTTATTGCGGCCCCGCTTGCCCGGCGCAGTGGCGCAGCCCGGGCCGAGTTCGTGTTGATCGCGGTTTCGGCCGTCTGGATCGTCTCCAACCTGATTCGCCTGCTGGCCGTGGAGACTGCCGGCCCACCCGCCGCCGGATCGTTCTATGACCGCCTCTTCCAGGGCCTGACGCTGATCGGACTGGTCGGCTGGATCGGATTTCCGGTGCTCCTGATCAAGGACGTGCTGCGCGGCGTGCTGCAGAAGGTGCCTCGGTGGACCGAACTGGTGGTGATGGTACCCCCGGTTCTGTTGGCACTGGCGATAGGCTACATCACCTTTGTCGGGCACCTGGGCCCGGTCACCATGGAAAGCCTGCTGGTGCCCATTCTGGTGTTCGCAAGCTGCTACATCGGCGCCGCCGCGCTGAGTGTGATCGTGGCATTTCGACTGCGGCCGAGTTCGGAGCTCGAGGAAGGCGGATTCGGCGGCTGGGGTCTGGTGGGATCAACCGCGATCCTCACGGTGGCCGTGGTTGCGGCCCTCTGTGTGCAGGAGTTCGTGCCCGCGCTCAACCAGATCGGCGAAGTCCGCGCCGGCTGGCTGATTGTGTTCGCCCAGCTGCTGGCGGTGGCCCCGGTCACCATGCTGTCCTACGGCACGCTGCGCCACGGCAAGATTGACGACGTACTGTCCCGCGCATTCGTCTACGCGCTTGTCCTGGGCCTCATTTTCTTTGCCTTCGTGGCCGGAAGTGCCCTTCTGGACCGCTACGTGGGTGGTCCCAGCCAGATTCTGAGCGGTCTGCTTGTGGTGGTTCTGCTCCTGGTATTCGACCGGCTCATTCGGCGCCTCCGGATCGTCGCCGAAACGGTATTCCGCACAGAGCGCCAGCGGACACGGCAGCTTGTGGTGCGCCTCCAGGAGCGCATGCCGGACACGCTGGATGCCGATGTGCTGCTGCAGGACGTCGTGGCCGCCGCCGGCCGGGGCCTCGGCGCACGCTCCGCAGTGATGTTCGTACGCCTCGAGGAGCCCACCCCACGCTGGCGATCCGCGTCTCACCATCCGGAGCCTCCGTACCTCACCGAACGCGACTTTCAGCGCATCTGGCCCTACTTCGAAAACGACTCCCGCGTGTGGGCCCGCAACCCGGAACTGGACTCGCGTCACCTGCCGGCCGAGCTGGCTCGCGACCTGGTCGCCCGGGGCGGTGCCCTGGCGGTGCCCATTCGTTCCGAAGGCAGGTCCAGGGGACTCCTGGTACTTGGGCTCAAGAAGGCGCGCACTACCGTCTACAACCTGGAGGACGTGGACGTGCTCCGTGCGCTGGCTGCGCACCTTGCCGTGGCCATCGACCGCATCGACCTCGTGGAGCGGGAGCGGCGCCTTGCACGCGAGACCACGCAGGCCCAACTGGTGGCCCTGCGTTCGCAGATCAACCCGCATTTCCTGTTCAATGCGCTGAACACCATTCTCTCGCACATCGCTGAAAAGCCCGAAACCGCGGAAGCAGCCGTGGAGCACCTCGCCGCAATCTTCCGGCACACCCTGAATGCAGAGGATCTGGCATTCGTGTCCCTGCGCGAGGAGTTTGAGCTGGTCGGCCACTACCTGGCCATCGAAAAGGCGCGTTTCGGCAAGAATCTGGACGTGTCCACCGAGATCGAGTCCGGCCTTGAGCAGACGCCGGTGCCGGCGTTCTGCGTGCAGACCCTGGTGGAGAACTCCGTCAAGCACGGCATAGAGCGCCGCCGCGGAGGAGGCAAACTCGAAGTCAGGGCCTATGCCACGGCCGATGGGGTCGCGGTCAGGGTGACCGATACGGGCGTGGGCATTCCGCAGCTCTTCGGCCGCCCCGAACCCACCTCGGCGCGCGAGGACTTCTTCGGCATTGGACTCAAGAATGTGCACACACGCATGGAATTGCTGTACCATCGCGCGGACCTCCTGCTCATGGAAAGCGATCCTGTGACCGGCACCACGGCCACACTCGTGCTGCCCGAAACCGGGGAATCCGGTAGCGGACAGGCGCGAGCGCTCACCCAAGAACCAATCACCACCTGATATGCTGAACGTCTTTCTTGTCGACGACGAGGCTCCCGCCCGCAAGCGCCTCCGTCAACTGCTCGAGCCATTCGTGGACGAGGGTCGTGTAGACATCGTAGGCGAAGCCTCGGATGGGGTTGAGGCTGTCGAGAAACTGCCCGCGTCCGGCGCAGACCTCGTGTTTCTGGACATCCGCATGCCGGGCCTGGACGGTTTCGACGTGCTGGAAAAACTGCCTCCGGAAGGTCGGCCGACGGTGGCGTTTACGACGGCCTACGACGAGTACGCCCTGCGAGCCTTCCAGGCGAACGCCGTGGACTACGTGCTGAAGCCCGTCAGCAACGAGCGGCTGGAAGAGACGCTGCGGCGGGCGGAGCGCCTGTCCAAGGTGCCCTCTGATCGGGAGGAGCAGGAGCAGAAGCTGGGCAAATTGCTGGACTGGATGGACGCGCAGGCCGAGAAAACGGCCAAGGGAGGCGACGAGTCCACCTACGTCAAGCAGCTGTCGATCCCCTACAGGGACCGGATTCTGGTGACGCCTGTTGAGCGCATCATCTCGATCGAGATTTCAGAAGGCATTACCCGGCTGTACGTGCTGGAGGAATCCGACCCCGGAAACTCCCGACCCAAGCTCCGCCAGCACATCGTCGGGTACACGCTGGATCAGCTGTCCAGCATGCTGCACCCGGATCAGTTCATGCGCGTGCACCGCTCGGCCATCGTACAGTTCACGCAGATCAAGGAGCTCATCCCGTGGTTCAGCGGTCGCTACAAGTTGGTACTGACGGGCGCCCACGAGGTCATCGCCTCCCGCGAACGCTCGAAGCTGCTCAAGGAACGTC
Source organism: Rhodothermales bacterium (assembly GCA_017643395.1). NCBI lineage: Bacteria > Pseudomonadati > Rhodothermota > Rhodothermia > Rhodothermales > Rhodothermales bacterium. Next base: position 317,716 of record JAEPNP010000002.1, read on the forward strand.
TCAACATCTGACCATGCGTCTCCTCCTCCCTCTCCTTCTGTTTCTAGCCGCCTGTCAGGCCGCAGGCCCTGAGCCCGAGGTCACGCAAGTCCCGGCCGATGTCGCCCCGACCGCCTGGGACGTGTCGCCCCTGCTTCCTGGCATGGATGCGCCTTCCCTGGAACTCACGGCCGCCGACGGATCCACCTGGACGCTCGACTCGGACAGGCTCGACCGCCCGGTCATCATGACCTTCTACCGCGGCGGCTGGTGTCCGTACTGCAACCGGCACCTTGCGGCGCTGCGCAATGCAGAGTCCGAGCTGCAGGAGATGGGGTTCGATGTGGTCTTCCTCAGTGCGGACCGTCCGGAGGTTCTGAAACCGTCCCTGAGCGATTCCACCTTCAATTACACGCTGGTCAGCGACAATGATCTCGAGGCCGCTCGCGCATTCGGGATCGCGTACCAGGTGGACCAGGCGACGATTGACCGGTACGAGGGCACCCGCATGGACCTCGACGAAGCCTCTGGCCGATCGCATTACTGGCTGCCGGCCCCCGCGACATTTGTGATCTCTACCGATGGGCTGGTGCAGTTCGGGTACGTCAACCCCAACTACCGCGTGCGCGTGTCCCCTGAGGTCGTGATGGCGGCCGCCCGGGCGACGGCCGATCATGAGGAAAGGTTGAGGGAAACGTGAGCGGTGTGAGCCATGCATGAGCCCGAAATGAGGGCCATGAGGTAGTTCTGAGCAGCGCTCAGCGGTGCACCACAAGACGGGATTCCGGGCCGCTTGCCCCCATCAGGCGCACCAGATACACGCCTGGAGCCACATGGGCCCGCCACTCCCTGACGCCGCCTACGGCAGACTGCCAGACAAGCCGACCCAACGCGTCGTGCACGGTGATCTCCCCGTGGCCCTTGATCGACAGCACATCATCAAACGGATTCGGCCACACCTCAAGCCGCTGTGCAATAGGGACTGCATCCGCTGCGGTGGAGAGATCCGACACGGTCACCACGCCGCTTTCCGCGCTTTCCGCCGAATTCGAGCTGAGAGCCGTCACGACGTAGTGATAGGGACCAGAACCACCCGGCCGGTCCGTGTAACTCGGCCCGAATGCCCTGCCAAGCAGGCTTTCTGACGATGCGGTCATCGCCCGGGTGTCGGGCGGAGAAGCACCCTCCGCCCGGTAGACTGCGAACGAGCGCGCCAGTGCAAAGCCGAAGATGGACGGGTCCCATTCAAGCGTGACGGTCCCGTCGGCGCCCTTGGTGGCCCTCAGGTTATCGACCGGGTCCGGAGGAAACAGGTCCCGATGATTCATGGGAGGCGGGATCGCCGGACGTGCGTAGAGCCCATCGACAGAATCCGCGACCGCGGTGCCCCTGATGTTTTGCGTTCGGAACAGGATGTGTCCGTCTGCCACGCTGCGACCGAACCTGATCTGGGCAGGGATCTCCGTGCTGGCAAAGGGGGTGCCGGGGGCCGTGTTGGGGTCTGCGCGGTAGGCCGCCAGTCCGGGGTACAGGTGTCGGCCGTTGGAGACGCTCACCCACCAGTCCGCAAGCGCCGCAAAGTCCTGCCCGCCCCCGAACGGCCAGTACAACTGAGGCGCCAGGTAGTCTACCGTGCCCGCATCCAGCCAGGCCCGGGCATCCGCGAAAAGCGCATCGGCGCCGGACAGTCCGACAATCCCCTGCGGCGTTCCGCTGCGCCAGATCCCGAAGGGGCTGATGCCGAACACCGCGTCCGGCTTCACCTGTTGCACCACCGAATTGATGCGGGCGACGAACCGGTTGATGTTGTCCCGGCGCCAGTCATCGAGGTTGGCGAAGCCGCGCGGATTGGCATCGAACGTCGACAGGTCGGATGACCCCATCTCGTACGGCGGATAGGGATAGAAGTAGTCGTCGAAATGGATGCCGTCCACGTCGTAGCGCCGGAGCACATCGTCCACGATTTCCGCCACGTAGTCGTGCACGGCGTCCAGGCCCGGGTTCAGGATGGTGTGGAACAGGCCTGGCGTCGAGTTGGACTCGAGCGTAAGCATCCACTCGGGATTCTCGACCACCGGGTGGTCTGAGGCCAGCGCGTAGCGCCCTACCTCGCGCTCGCAACGAAAGGGGTTGAGCCAGGCGTGCAGGGACATGCCGCGGGCGTGCGCCTCATCGACGGCGAATTCCAGCGGGTCGAAGTACGGATCCGGGGCGCGCCCCTGCTGGCCGGTCAGGTACACGCTCCAGGGCTCAAACGGGGAGTTGTAGAGCGCGTCGCATTCGGTGCGCACCTGAAACATGACGCTGTTGACTCCCAGCGCCGCCAGGTCGTCCAGCATGGCCTGCAGTTCCGCCTGCTTCACGCTGGTGGAGGTCGTGGAGCGACTGGGCCAGTCCAGATTGATGACGGTGGCGATCCAGGCCCCCCGGAATTCGTGCTTTGGAGACTGTGCACGGACCTCGCATATCATGCTCAGGCCTAAAAAGAAACACAGCAAAAAAGCCCGTTGACTCACGCGCGAGTCGGTAAGTACCATGTTGTTTCAGAAAACGCTTCCAACTCGAAAATGAAACGAGCGCTACCCCTGGCTTTGGCCGTTCTCTTCGTTGGCACGGCCACGGCGCAAACTACGGAGTTTGTGTACAATCCTCCGCGGACAGGCGAACTCACTGACCCCCTGCCTGTCTATTCTCACAATGGCGTACGCGGCCTGTCGGGCCCCTGGGACATGGACCGGGACGGCAAGCTGGAGATTCTCGCAGCACAGCACGATGCGGCCGGTGGCCGTGTGTTCGTTTTTGAAAGTGCAGGTGCCGACGCCTGGGAAATGGTCTACGCGACGGCCATGATCGATTCGTCCAGCTCCAGCAGCAATACCCGGTATGCGACCGCGGGTGACCTGGACGGGGACGGCAACTGGGAGATCATCTACGTGGCCGGCAACGGTTACGACGCGGGTCTCGATCCGAACCTCGCGCATGGTGTCTACGTGTGGGAGCATGACGGAACCGTCGGCTCCGACAACTATGGATCCTATCCGGCCAGCATCGGCCAGTACAGTGTGGCCGGCGGTGACGCCTCGCCGGGCTTCGCCCGAGCCCAGAACCTGCAGGCCGCCGACGTGGACAACGACGGAGTGATGGAGCTTCTCATTCCCTCCGACGGTGCAAGCGCCAACGACATCATGTACGTCGTCTCAGTTGTGGGCACATTCGAGCCCGGCGGAGCCGGCACCGGATTCGAGAGCTGGGTGGTGGAGCATCGTGAAGCACCGCGTCAGCGTGGGCTGGGCGGAGGGTCGCCGTACGACATCATCGCGGCGGACCTCAATGGAGACGGGTTCATGGACCTGTCCTACCATACCTGGAATAACCTGAACTTCTTCAACGTCACCACCAACGGGCCGGACACGTATCTCGCCCCGGCAGACGGACAGTTCTTCAAAGCCGCGCCCGGCGACAACGTAGCGCTGTTTGGCGGCGTGGCGGTGGACATCGATGACGACGGGAATGATGAGATCTTCTACCCGGATCTCATGACGAACCAGCTCACCGTTATCGACTACGCCGACTTCGAGGATGTACGCGAAATCGGAGCCGCGCACGTGTACCACAACGTCATCGACATCGGCGGATCGGGCGGATCGGCAGTAGGCGACCTGGATGATGACGGAGCGCTGGAGATCATCGTCGGCGGCCCGGGCTACGGCGTGGGTTCGCGCAATTCGGGCGCGCCCTCCACCTTCATCCGGGTGGCAGAGTTCAACGGCGGATCCGTGACCGACGGAGCCAACTACTCCGTGACGGCCATCGACACCTCTTCGCCGGCCGATACGATGGGCTTCCACACGGTGCATCGGGATTCGATGGGCACGATGAGCACCTACTACGAATACGCCCGCTCCAAGCAGGGCGTGACCGACAACTCCGCGGACCCGGTCTTCACGTCGGGAATCGCCTACATGGGCGATGCGGACAACGACGGTTTTGTGGAAATCGCGCTGACCTTCCAGGGGGTTGACGACAGCCTCTACGTCTACAGCGAAGTGTGGAATGCGGACTCGCTGCGCTACGATCGCACGATCGCATCTCGCATGGAAGCGCCGACCCGGCCCTTCGTGCGTGTCATTTCCATGGACGGCATGAGTGTCGCCCGCGAAGACGACCGCATTGTTCTGCCGTCGGACTATCTGCTGTCGGCGAACTACCCGAACCCGTTCAATCCGTCGACCAACTTCACCGTGACGCTTCCTCTTGAGAAGTCCATCAGCGTGAGGGTCTACGATGTGACGGGTCGCCTGGTGAAGACGATCGTCAATCAGCAGCTGTTGAATGCCGGTACGTACGAATTCACCTGGGACGGCACGAACGAGTCCGGGGCGCAGGTAGCCTCCGGCACGTATCTCTACGCCCTCGAGTACGGCAACTTCAGGCAGAGTCGCACAATGGTGCTGCTCAAGTAGCCGGCCGGCCGGTTTGACTCAAGGGGGAGGGGCCGCGGGCTCCTCCCCCTTCTTTCTTGTAGAGGGAGTGCATTTGCCCGGTTCGACTCCCGAAACCGGACTACTTTCTGCACAGCCCCTGACCAGTTGATGTATGCGAAGTACACGGGTACTGCTCCTACTCCTATTCGTCCTGATCATACCCGAAGCCCACGCCCAGGTCGGCAAGATTGCCGGCCGGGTCACGGATGCCGTCTCCGGTGAGCCGCTGATCGGTGTCAACGTGCTGATCGAGAGCACACAGCAGGGAACGGTAACGGATCTGGATGGCAACTATGTCATCCTCAATGTGAGGCCCGGCGACTATACGCTGGTGTTCTCGTACATCGGTTTCGCCACCCAGCGCATCAATGAGGTGCGCGTGATTACCGGCCAGACCACCCGGTACGACCTGGAGATGTCCGAGCAGGTCATCGAAGGTGAGGAGGTGATCGTCACGGCCGAGCGCCCGTTGATCCAGAAGGACCTCACGGCTTCCAAGAAGACCGTGCTGGCCGAAGAAATCGAGGCCCTGCCGGTCGAGAGCTTCTTCGGTGTGCTGGTGACGCAGGCCGGTGTCACCACAGGACCCGGAGGCGAAATCCACGTGCGCGGCGGTCGCTCCAATGAGGTGGCCTATCTGGTTGACGGCATGTCCGTGGGTAACCCCTTCTCCACGAACGGGCTTGCCACCTCCGTCGCGACCGATGCGATTCAGGAGATGACAGTGATCTCGGGCGCCTTCAACGCGGAATATGGCAAGGCGATGTCCGGAATCGTCAATCTCGTCACCAAGGAGGGCGGCGATCGGTATGAGGGGTCCTTCTCCTTCTACGGCGGCGACACCTGGACCCGTCATGAGGATCTGTACCTGTCGCCCGGCTTCATGAGCTCGGAGGCCGGCCGACTTGGCGTGTACACCATGGAAGGCACACTCAGTGGCCCTCTGCCTTTTGCCAGGAAGGTGCGCGTATTTCTTTCCGGACGGCTCGATGAATCCGAGGGATACATCTGGGGCCGGCGGGAGCATCTGCCCAGTGATTCGGCCAACTTCAACGGCGACGAGGGCCTGCTTGAAACCATTCGCGAGTTCATTCCGGACTACAACGGACCGGCGTGGTACTACGAGCTGCACGGCAAGCCCTGGTATGAGTACGGCGAGGGCGAGGAGATCCCGGCGGACCCCGTCAACATGAATCCCAGCGAAGGCGGCAACTTCATCGCCAAGCTGTCTACCCGGCCCATCACCGGCAGCAAGCTGGAGTATTCCTTCCTGGCGGATCGGTCCCGAAGCCGCGGATTCAACTTTGCCTACCGATTCAACCCTGACGGGGTGGCCAGCTTCCGGAGCCACAGCTTCAACCATTCACTGCACTGGACCCAAACCCTGGACGACCGCACGTTCTACACGGTTCGGACTTCAATCGCAACGAACCGCGACCGAAGCTATCTGCACGAGATCGGGGATATCCCGGTCGTCGATGAGGACACGCCGCTCGTCAGTTCGCTGGCCGAGGCGCCCTTCCCCTTCTATGTGTCCAGCGGCGCAGTCGTCGGCTTCCCCGGCAACAACTTTCTCTTCGGCGGGGACCAGAAAGGCTACGTGAACGAGTCCGCTCGGTCCTTCCGGCTGAAGGCCGATGCGACCCGCCAGATTGGCATCATTCACGAAGCCAAGATTGGGGTGGACCTCCAGTTGCATCGGCTCAGCAGACAGAACCTGGTGGTCCTCTTCAACGGAGACCAGTACCGGGTGCCTACGATCCCTGCCGTCAACGCGCCCGCGCACGACCGCTATGAGGACCAGAAGGTCACCGAGTTCAGTGCATTCGCCCAGGACAAGCTGGAGTTCGACGACTTCATCATCAACGTCGGACTGCGCTACGAGCACTTCAATCCGCACGGTAAGTACGTGCCGAACCTGTTGAATCCTTTCGTGGAGGACTTCACGACAGATCTGGGCGAGGCGACCACCAAGAACATTCTGCTGCCCCGACTGGGCGTCAGCTTCCCCATCACGGACACCGGCATCATCCACTTCTCATACGGGCATTTTGCCCAGATGCCGCCGCTTCGCTCGATGTACGTCAATCCGGAGTTCGAATTCCCGGTCGGTGGAACCCTGTACGGAAATACCAACCTGCGGCCTGAGCGCACCGTGCAGTACGAGATCGGTCTGCAACAGCAGTTGACGAGTCAGCTGGCTTTCGATATCACGGGCTTCTTCAAGGACATCCGCGACTACCTGGCGACACAGACCATTCGGTTCTCCACAATCGCGGGACAGGATCAGTACAGCATCCAGCTCAACCGCGACTACGCCAACGTGAAGGGTGTCACCTTTGCGTTGACCAAACGCCGAGCACGCAACGGGTTGGTCTCGGCGACTGTGGACTACACGTTCCAGGTGGCGGAGGGTAACCGGACGGATAGCGATGCCTTCTTCTTCAACACCCTGTCCGGGCGCGAGAATGAGCTGGAGATCATCCCGCTCAATTTCGATGTGCGACACACCTTCTCGAGCACGCTCACGCTGTCCCGCCCTGGAAACTGGAGCGCCGGCTTCATTGGTCAAGCGACCACCGGGTACCCCTACACGCCGCTGCTCATCGACCAGAAGATCGATCAGTTGCCGAATCAGGAGCGCAAGCCCAACAACTACAAGCTTGACTTCACCGCCTCCAAGGATGTTCGCGTATCGGACCGGGCCCGACTTCGGGTGTTCGCAAAAGTCTTCAACGTGCTCGATCACCTGAACGAGCGCTTTGTTTTCAACGACACGGGACGCGCTACCTACTCCCTCGCCGAGCAGCGCGGGCAATTCGCCGCCTGGGAAACCGCGCTCGAATTGGGACTGCCCGGCATCCACTCGCCGGACGAGTATCAGTCCCGCCCCCAGTACTACTCACGCCCACGCGAAGTCCGCGTCGGCGCAACCCTGAATTTCTAGATGCCCAAACCTGACTCCACGATGCGAAGCCTGGTCATAACGACGCTTCTGCTGGCAGTTCTGGGCACCGATGCCTGGGCCCAGAGCCGCGATCGCGGCCTGGACTACCGCCAGCTCCGTTCCTGGATCGACTCGCAGGGTCGCAAAGGCGGTCCGACGGTCAACGACTGCCAGGAGGACTTCACGGACCGACGTGACGTCATTCTGAACGGAAACCGGATTACCACCCAGATCCTCAACTTTGGCTCCATTTCCAGCCCGGGAAACACCATTACGGACATTGTCTGGAATGGCCTGGGATACGGGTACGAATTCGGCCCCTTCGTCGCTGCAGAGGTGGTTGACGAAGGCCGCAAGGACCCCAAGAGCGTGCTCCTTAGAGACGACAACGGGAATCCGGTGCTGGACGCGAATGGTGACCCGACCTGGGTCATGCACATCGTTTCCGACGGGATCGTATCCAACGGCGGCGAGATTTCCCCGGACGCCAGCGAGTTCTGGGGCTGGCAACCGATTCCGTGCGCACAACCCGTCGGGGGCTTCGCAGGTATCGAGGTCGTGAGCCGGGAGTCGGACGAGATCCCGACCTCGGACGCACGAGACAGGAATCTCGACGGGAAGCCGGACTCGTGGCCGGACGACTGGTTCAATGACAACCTCAAGGAATACGTCTGGCCGGGAGCTCTTCAGCAGGGTGCCTCCAACGCGGACAAGGAGGCCCTCTACTTCATCAACGACTACAACAACCGGGAATTCGCCTACTACCCGTTTCCAAGCGATTCCACCAAGCGGGGTCTGGGCCTGGAGACTGAGGTACGCCTTTATCAATGGGCCAACCCGCTGGCCGAGGACGCGATCTTCCTGGTCTACAAGATCACGAACAAGTCGGAGCGGGACCTCGACAAGGTGACGTTCGGCATGTGGGGAGACCCGCATGTCGGAGGCCCCGGTGACTGGCCGGACGACCTCGCGTTCTTTGACGAGAGCAGGAACATGGTATTCGCCTGGGATGCCGATGGTCGATCCGACATCCCGGGTCGGCCGCCCGGGTACTTCGGCTACAAGTTCCTCGAGAGCCCTGGCCTCGGCAATGAAATCATTGACGGGGTGTTCTACCCCGGAGACGGCATCGACAACGACAACGACGGCATGGTCGATGAGTCCTGGACGGACGGCATCGACAACGACGGTGACTGGAATGCGGAGTTCGACGACGTCGGTATCGACGGCATTCCGGGCACGGGAGACCCCGGCGAAGGCGACGGCATTCCCACGGCGGGAGACCAGTTCGATATCACCAAGCCCGGCGAGCCGAATTTCGAGTTTACCGACATTGACGAGTCCGACATGATCGGTCTCACCTCGTTCGCGAGTCCGCGGTTCGCGGGTAACCGGATCTCTGACGACGAACGGGTTTGGGGGCTGGTCGAGCCCGGCAGATTTGATGAGGTCCCCTCCGAGCCCGGCGACTACGTCTTCCTGTATGGATCCGGGCAGTTCCCGCTGCGCGCCGGGGAAACGAAACGCTTCTCCATCGCACTGCTGGTTGGAGAGAACCTTGCCGATCTCCAGCTGAATGCCGAGACCGTGCAGCAGATTTTCGACGTGGGTTACCGGTTCGCCAAACCACCCGACAAGCCCATTGTGCGGGCCGTGCCAGGAGATGGTCAGGTGACGTTGTACTGGGACGATCGCGCGGAGTCCAGCATCGATCCGCTGTCCCGGAGTCAGGACTTCGAGGGCTATGTGATCTACCGGTCCACCGATCACGAATTCAGCGATCAGCAGACCATCACCGATGTCAACGGCAGCAAGTTCTTGTTTCGGCCGCTGCAGAGTCGGTTGGGGGTCGATGCGCGATTCGACCTGATCAACGGCCAGTTTGGCCCCAGCCCGATTCCGTTCCCCAAGCGCGGCGTGTCCTACCCCCTGGGCAACGAAACGGGCCTGTTCCACACCTACGTGGATGACAACGCGGTGGTCAACGGCCAGACCTACTATTACACGGTGGTCGCCTACGATCGCGGGTTTGCTGGCGACGCCAACGGTTTCACCAACGGAATTCCGCCCAGCGAAACCTCCAAGACCATTACCTACAACCCGGTCACCGACGAGTACATCTTCGACCTGAACACCGTAGCCGTAACGCCGCGGCCCAAGGCAGCTGGATATGTGCCGCCATCGATCGAGGAAGCCGGAGGAATCGTGCACCAGACCGGCACCGGAACGGGTGATATCTGGATCCGCATCGTGGATCCGCTTGCCGTGCCGCCGGCTGGTACCTACACCCTCGCGTTCGACCAGGGCAGCAGTTACTCCGTGATCGACGAGACCCCGAGAGTCGATACGCTGCGAGCTGTCGCGGGTAAAACAACCTCCCTGGGCGTCAGGAATGTGGTCCGGGACGGATTCCAGCTGACAAGCGCCGGAAGGTCACTGGTCGAAGGCACAGACTACCTGCTCAATGAATCCCAGGGGTCCGTGCAGGTGCTGACCACGGGCTCCATCAGCGATGGGGAGTTGCTGGTCGCCAGGTTCAAGTACGCGCCGCTGGCCGGCAGCACCGCCCTGCGGGGTGAAGAAACCAACATCGTATTCGATGGCCTCCATCTGTTCGTACAGCGGGAGACGTTGGCCGTCGACGATGAGCAGACCGGCTGGGTGCAAGGAAGCGGGCCGGCCCATGAGGTGATGGTGGCGCGTTCAGGCCCGGGGCGCGTGGCCCAACCGAGCGACTACGAGATCACGTTCTCCAACGCACCCGTGTCGACCGGATTCTCCAACAACTTGCCGCTCCCCTTCTCGATCGTGAACCTCACGCAGGCCAACACACCGGTTCAGGCCTTTGTCCCGGACATCAACCGGAACGGCAGTTGGGACACGGGGGAACAGATCATCTTCCTCGAACAGGTAGACGGAAGGCTCACGGCCACCTGGGAAGTCCTCTTCACCGATGATGGGTCAACGCCCGGTGCGGGTGATGTATTTCTGGTCGCCACAACCAAGCCCTTCGTGAACGACCGTTTTACGTTCAGCACCCTGGGAGCCAGGGATGACGCGACCCTGATCGCCGAAGAACTAGGCGACTGCTCCGAGCTGGACCCGACTGATCCGCGCTACGACGAATTCGGTGAGTGCATCTACGCCGTGCCGAACCCCTACGTGGCGACAAACGACATTGAGCCGCGCAATCCGGTGTCCCGCTCTCAACGGGGCGACCGGCGCATGTACTTCGCAGGCGTGCCGGCGCGGAGCACCATCCGCATCTTCACCCTGGCCGGCGAGCTGGTCGACACCATCGAGCGCGACAGCCCGGTGGACGACGGCAAGGCGTTCTGGGACCTGCGCACCAAGGACAACATGAACATTGCCCATGGGCTGTACATCTTCCACGTAGAGTGGGAAGGCGGCAGCTACATCGGCAAGTTCGCAGTCATCAAGTAGGAGGTAGCCATGCGAATTATCCTGACCTCCCTCCTGCTGCTCTTTCTGGTGCCGACCGCGGTCGCCCAGACGTTCGGCGAGGAGGGCGATGGCACCAAAACCATCACCAAAGTTGCGACGACCTCGGCCCAGTTTCTGAAGCTCGGAGTGGGTGCGCGGGCCATCGGCCTCGGCGGCACCTTTGTAGCAGAGGCGTCCGACTTGTCTGCGATGTACTGGAATCCTGCCGGCCTGTCCCGCATGGGCGGCTCCGGTGTGCAGTTCAATCACACGCAGTACCTGGCCGACATCAACTACAGCGTGGCGGCGTTCGGCTTCAACCTGGGGGCCATTGGCTCGATCGGGGCCAGCCTGATCTACCTGGACTCCGGGGACATGGCGGTGCGCACGACCGCGCGTCCCACCGGCACCGGGGAGCGCTTCAAGGTGCAGGATCTGGCCATCCAGCTGACCTACGCCCGCAATCTGACGGACCGCTTCAGTCTGGGCTCCAACCTGAAGTACATCCGGGAGCAAATCTGGCACTCGACGGCCTCGGCCATGGCGTTCGACGTCGGCGTGTTGTTCACCACGCCGTACCGCTCACTGCGTCTGGGAGCCAGCATGGCCAATTTCGGCCCGAAGATGCAGATGAGTGGTCGTGACATCCTGTTCTCGACAGACCCCGGCGTCAACCAGTCCGGCAACGTGGAGGTGGTCAATGCCGAGTTCCTGATGGATGAGCACGCCCTTCCGCTGCTCTTTCGGGTAGGTCTGGCGTGGGACGCCGTCAATACCCAGCAGCACCGAGTGGTCCTGCTGACCGATGCCGCCCATCCGAACGACAACAGTCAATACGTGAACATCGGCGGTGAATACTCCTTCAGGGATCTGGTCTTCCTGCGCGGCGGCTTCCGCAATCTGCTGGAGACAGACGGCGAACAGGGGCTGACCCTGGGCGGCGGCCTCAATCTGCGCATCGACCGCTCCGTGCGCGTGCGCATCGACTACGCATTTGCCGACTTCGGCATTCTGGAGCAGACCCACTGGTACACCTTTAACCTTCAGTTCTAGATGCGCCTTCTTTGGGGGCTTGTGCTCGTGCTCGTGGCCATGCCGGCCCGGGCACAAATGCTCGATGACCTTGACGGCCGCCTGACCGAGCCCGCTCAGCGCTCAGAAACGGCAGGTAAACGCACCACGCTCACGTTGACTTCCGGAGCGCTGAATGCCCCGCTGTCGGGCGTGGCGCTGGAGGCAGTCTCCGCGGACCGGGCACTGGAAGCGGATATCCGGTTTCAGCGCAACGGGGCGTGGGGACCCTGGCTGCCCATGCGCGTCGTGCGATCAGCGACCGGCGATGAGTTCGTGGCTGGGTATCGGGGCGATGTGCTTGAGCCCGCCGTGCAATTCGAGATCCGCATGGTCGCCGAGGCATCGATTGAAGTAGGGCGAACGGTAACGTTCGATAACCGGCAGGATGCGGACGGTTTTGCGGACGACACGCCGTTTCTGGCCCCGCTGGCCGGCGCGGAGAATGGCACCATCATCCCTCCCCCCCTGATCACGCGTTCAGAGTGGGGCGCCGGACCGTTTGTGCGCGGCAACCCGGTGCCACTGGCGAGCCCATCGCACGACTTCATGACCTTCCACCACGCCGCGGGCTTCTCTGCCACGACGCGGGACGAGGGCATCGCGCAGGTGAAGGCCATCCAGGACCTGCATCAGGACATCCGCGGCTGGAGTGACATCGGCTACCACTTTGTGATCGACCGCGGCGGCCGGCTGTACCAGGGCCGCCCGTTTCTCAACAGCGCGGGATCGCTGAACGATTTGCCCGTGTTTGCCCGAGGCGCGCATGTGGGCGGTGCGAATACCGGCAACATCGGCATATGCATGCTGGGGTGCTACCATCCGCCGGAGGGTGGCAACTGCCAGGACGAGATCACCGCCGAGGCCCTGGACACGTATGTGACGCTGTTTGCCTTCCTCAGTGAGCGGTATGGCGTGGCGCCGTCCCAGATTCGGGGTCATCGCGACTTCAGCTCGACCGCTTGTCCGGGAGACAACAATTACGCCCTCCTGCCAGGCATCCGAACCGCGGTCACGGAACTGCTGATTACCGGCAACCAGCCCATCGCACAGGCAACCCTGACGGCCGAACCCGGCGCGGACGGCGTGGTGCAGGTCAACTGGGAGTTCGTGGCAGATTTCGGCGTGGTCAGCCACCGTCTGGAGCGCTGGATTGACGGCGAGCGCGACGCGGTGCTCGTGCGCGGCCAGGGTGCTCCGCCGGCCACGTTCGCGGACGCCGGCGTGCAGAGCGCCGAACCGGTGAACTACAGACTGTACGTGACCGGCTCCGACGGCCGGGAGCAGCGGGTGGCCTCCATTGAGGTGAGCCTGGACCTGCCGGTGCGACATACCGTCTCCGAGGTCTTTCCGAACCCTGCCTCTGGCCGGGTCCATTTCCGGTACTTCATGCCGTCTCGCGGCCGGGTCGATCTTGCGCTCTATGACACCATGGGGCGGCGGGTTGCGCAACTCGCCGACGGCGTGCAGGAAGGCGAGCGATGGTATGCCGTTCCTTACGACGTGGGCACGCTTGCCGGCGGGGTCTACCACTATCGGTTGGTGGTCGAAGGGTTTTCGGGAGTGGTGTTCGACAGGGCCGAAACGCTGGTTGTGAACCGCTGAGTGGCGGCAGCTCCTGCGGCGTTGGCGTGAGGGTGCGAGCGGCGCTGAGCCGTGCGGTCGTGGCGGCAACGACGTGCGACGTCGCGGGCGTACCGCGCTCCGGACGCGTATACTCCGGCAGCCTATCCCGACCGTCCATGCGCTTCCCGTTGTGCGCGCTGATTCTGGCGCTTCTGGTCCTGCCGGCATCCGGTCAGACCATCTCCACCGACCGCCCGGATTTCGGTGCGTCGACCAGTGTGTTGCCCATGCGCACGGTGCAGCTGGAGGCCGGGGTAAAGCGGACTCGTATCGATGACTCCAACGCAGATCAGGTCCTGGAGAGTCTGCTGCGCTTCGGCATTGCTTCGCCGATTGAGTTGCGCCTGGGCTGGACGGGAATCAATCGGTTTACAGACGCAAATGGAACATCCACCTCTGGATCCGGGGATATTTCCGTGGGCGCCAAAGCTGTGCTCTCGGAGGGAGGAAGACGCGCACCCTCCTCGGCTCTCATTCTGACGATGTCCCTGCCTTCTGGAGCAGATGCATTCTCCGCCGGAGAGACGGTGCCCGAAGCCCGACTGGCACTGGGATGGTCGCTTGCAGGCCAGCTCGGTCTGACCCTCAACGCGGGATCCTACTGGACGCCAGCGCCGCCGGGGTTGTTTGGCGATGACGACGGCCGGGACCGCAACGACTTCTACTCGGTGACCCTCGGCCGGTCAACAGACCGCGGGCATACTGTCTACGGCGAAGTATTCGGGCTCCTCCTGCCAGACGATGTGGAAGATGCCCATCATTTCGGCGTGGGATACGCCTTCCTCCTCCGCGACACCGCGCAGCTGGACGTCTACATCGGATCGGGCCTGGGCGGCTCGGCTCCCGACGCGTTTATTGGTGCCGGCTTTGCCGTCAGACTGCCTGAATAAGCCTCCCTGCCCCATGAGAATTCGCTCCCTACCCCTTCTGGTAGCCCTCTTCACGGCTGCCTCCCTTTCCCTGTCAGGCTGCAAGACACTGCAGCAGATCACCGCGCTGAAGTCGGTGGACTTTGCCATCAACAGCGTGAATCAGGTCAATCTGGCAGGCGTCAACTTCGATGAGGTGCGCAGCTACAACGACCTCAATGTCCTGGACGTCGGGCGCATCGTCGCTGCCGTGGGCAGAGACGAGTTGCCCCTGCGGTTTACCCTGAACCTGGCGGCTACCAACCCCTCCGACAATCCGGTGAACGCGCGCATGGTGGGCATGGACTGGACACTGCTGCTCGATGATCGAGAGACCATTTCCGGCAGCTTCAACGACCCTCGGGACCTGCCGCCAGGCATTCCGGTCGCTGTGCCCATCGGCGTCGAACTGAATCTCATCTCGTTCTTCCGGAACAGCGCTCAGGACCTGGTGGAGCTCGTGGCGGCGGTAGCCGGGGTGAACGGCGCTCCGAAGCGTGTCTCGTTGCGTGCCCGCCCGTCCATCGACACTCCCCTGGGTCCCATCCGCTACCCCAACGAGATCACCATCGTCTCCCGCGAAGTGGGAGGCTGAGCCGATGCGACTTCGATTCTGCGGCGCGGCGCGCACTGTCACGGGATCCAAGCACCTGCTTGAGCTCGACTCCGGGCACAAGATCCTGATGGACTGCGGCCTCTTCCAGGGCCGCCGGGCGGACTCGGACCGCATGAACCGAAGCTTTCTGTTCGATCCGAAGGAGATTGATGTGGTGCTGCTCTCGCACGCTCACATCGATCACGCGGGCCTGCTGCCCAAACTCTGGAAAGAGGGATTCCGCGGGCGCATCTACGCCACGCACGCCACGTACAGCCTCTCCACACTGCTGCTGCTGGACAGTGCTCACATTCAGGAGAAGGATGTCCGGTTCATCAACAAACTGAACCGGCGGCGTGGACATGCTCCCGTGGCCCCTCTCTACGAGCGCCGACATGCCGAAGGCGTCCTGGAGCACTTCGTCGGAGTCGGCTATCGCCAACCGTTCGAGCCGGTACCGGGCGTATCGGTCGAGTATCGCGACGCCGGTCACATTCTGGGGTCGGCAACCATGGTGCTCACGATTACCGAGGGCGGCAAAACAAAGCGCCTGGGGTTTACCGGAGACGTCGGCAACCCGGGACGACCCATTCTTCGGGACCCCCAGGCCATGCAGGATTGCGATTGGCTCATCTGCGAGTCCACGTATGGCGGTCAGACCCATGAGCCGGGAGACCGAGCCAAGAAGGCGCTACAGGAAGTCATTGAACGCACAGCTGCGCGCGGCGGCAGAGTCATCATTCCGGCCTTTGCAGTTGGGCGCACACAGGAGATTGTCTATGCCCTGGATCAGCTGTGGAACGAAGGCCACCTCAGGCATGTGCCGGTTTTCGTGGACAGTCCGCTGGCCGTGAATGCCACGAGCGTATTTCTGGCGCACCCCGAGTGCTTTGATGCCGAGTTGCACGAGTACATGCTCACGGATGATAACCCGTGGGGCTTCGACCGATTGACCTACGTGCGCGACGTCGAAAAATCGAAGGCCCTGAACGGTAACCGCGTGCCGATGGTGATCCTGTCCGCCTCGGGCATGTGTGAGGCAGGCCGCATCCTGCACCACCTGCGCAACAACATCGGTGACGACCGCAACACGGTGATGATGGTGGGCTATTGTGCCGACCACACACTCGGCAAGCGCATAATCGAGAAGCGACCCGAGGTACGCATTTTCGGTGAGATGCACCGGTTGCGCGCCGAGGTGTCGGTGATGAACAGCTTCTCGGCGCACGCGGATGAGCCCGGCATCCTGGACTTCGTAGGCAAGCTGGACCAGGACCGCCTGCAGAACATCTTTCTCGTGCACGGTGCGCCGAAGCGACAGGACGCGATGGCCGAGGCGTTCCGCGGGGCCGGCTACGGTAACGTGCAGATTCCGGAATTCGGAGAGACGGTGCGACTCTAGACCGAGTCCCGACGTCGCGGGCCGCCGGTTTGGCGATTGGGCTGCGCGGCCGCACGGTCTCCAGCCTCCGTACCGGCACCCTCCCAGTAACCGACCCAGCCGGGAGTGCGCAGGAGAATCTCCGAGTGTGCTGCGGAACGGGGCTTGCTGAACAGGTAGCCTTGCCCCACCTTGAATCCGAGGTCCTGCAGGCGTCTGAGCTGCAGCTCAGACTCGAGTCCCTCTGCTACCAACTCCAGACCGAGTGCGTCGGTCAGGGTCGCGATGGTGCGCAGGATGTGATTGCCACGGTCCTCGAGGATCGTCGGATCCAGGAGGGAGCGGTCGGTCTTGACGGTATCGACCGGAAGCGCGTGCAACAGGTTCAGGGAAGAGTACCCGGTGCCGAAATCGTCGACGGCCAGCTTCACACCGCTTCGCTTGAGCGCCTTCAGTCGCTTGGCCGCCTCCGGCACATTCTCCATGAGGATGTGCTCGGTGATTTCAATTTCCAGAGCGCCGGCTGGCAGCTCGAAGTCCTTCACGGCGGCCTTTACGGCTTCGCCGTATTCGGGCATCATCACGGTGTCGCTGGACGAATTGACGTGCATCACGAGACCCTTTCGGCGCGGATTCGCCATGAGCCAGGCTGAGTGCTGGGCCGCGGCCTCGCGCAAGACCCACGTGTCGATGTCTGCCAGCATGCCGCGCTCGGTCGCGATCGGAAGGAATTCGTCCGGCGACAATCGGCCCAATTCCGGGTGATTCCAGCGTACCAGCGCTTCGAATCCGGTCAGTTCGCCGTTTGTCAGGTTCACCAACGGCTGGTAGTACAACTCCAGCTGATCGCGCTCGATGGAGAACGCCAGGTCAGACTCCAGCTTGAAGCGGCGCGAGACGTCCTCGTGCATGGCCTCCGAGAACACCACGCACGTGCCTCGCGCCCGCCTTTTCGCCACATACATGGCCGTGTCCGCATCGCGCAGCAGCTCGTCAGGACTCTTGTAGCGGAAGTCCGCCATCACCATGCCCATGCTTGCAGACGCGGGCAGATTCTTGCCTGACACACGGAAGGGCTCACAGAGCGATTCGGACAGGCGGTCCGCCGCCTCTCGCGCCTGGTGCTCGTTCTCGACATTGTTCAGCAGCACGGCGAATTCGTCTCCGCCAATTCGAGCAACAACATCGCCGACCCGGAGACTGGAGCGAATGCGCGCGGCCACCTGCTGCAGGAGCGCATCGCCCACGGCATGGCCCAGGGAGTCGTTTACCAGCTTGAATCGATCCACATCGATAAAGACAAGGGCAAACACCTGGCGCTCCGTATCCCGTCGCACCAGGGCTTCCCGGATGCGCTCGTCCAGCACCATGCGGTTCGGTAGACTGGTGAGCGTGTCCGCTCGGGCCTGAAGACGGAGGCGTCGCTCCAGATGCACGGTTTCGGTGACATCTCGTGCCACCACCAGCATGCCGGATGCCTCCCCTTCGCGATCCTGCATCAGACTGACCACCGCATCGACGAACACGACGCCGCTGCTGCGTGATCGCAGGCGGAGTCTTCCCTTCCAGTTGCCCCGATCCAGGAGACTGTTGATCGCCTCCTGCTCCTGGTCGGCGGTCAGCCAGCGGAACGGTGTCAGACGCATGATCAGGCGGCCCTCGGCAGCTTCGGCCTCATATCCGGTCAGTGCCTGGGCGCCCTGGTTCCAGTAGGTGATACGCATCTCGTGGTCAAGCACGACCACGGCATCCTGCACCTGCCCCAGGATGTTCGCCTGCATGCGGATGCGTTCCCTGTTTTCGTTTCTCTCGGTGACGTCGCGTATCAAGGCCAGCGAGCCCAGCGTACTGCCGTCCGCTGCTCGCACATCCACACGGATGGCCTCGGCGTCAAACTCGGAGCCGTCCTTGCGACGAAAGCGCACTTCGGATTGGCCCGGCTCAAACGGCTGCTCGGGATTTGCCAGCAGAAACGAGGCCTCGCTGCCGATGACCTTGTCCCCCTTGTAGCCAAAGATGGACTGGAAGGCAGGGTTCACGGCCACAATGCCCCTTCCCGTATCTGCGAATACGGCCGCGTACGGAATGGAGCGGTAAATGGCCTCGAACTCAGCCTTGCGACGGGCCAGCTCGTCAGCCTGCTCATGTTGCGTGGTAACGTCCTCGACCACGTACGAGAACCTGGGCACACCCTGCTGGGCGTCGTCAATCAGGTTGATCGTGACGTTGAGCCACCGCTCCCGAACGCGTGTCTCGAAGCGCACCGGTGTGCGCTGGGCGAGACACTGGCCGCATGCCCGCTCCCAACGTGCGCTCTGTGGGATCTCTCCGCTTCCGCCAAGCTCAGCCGTGCCCGATTTGGGCTTCAGCAGGCCAAAGAACTCGATAGCCGCCGAGTTGGCTGAAAGATGCACCAGGTTGCCATTGCGCAACGAGATGATGCCCATCAGGAAGGGCGTGCCGTCAAAAAACGCGCGCAGGGCTGCCTCTCGCCGGCGCAGCTGTCCTGCATGCCGATTGCGCTCGGTCACGTCACGAAAAATGCCGGCAAGCAGCGCCCGTCCGGCGTGCTCCGTGCGGGAGACATTCAACTCGACCTCAAAGGAGGTACCGTCGGGACGCAGTGCCTGGGCCGGCACGGCCTCAGTCCCTCCCACTTCGGTCTTTAGAAATGCGGGGATGAACAGCCGCACGTCCTGACCCACAGGCTCATGCTCCACCTGGAGCATGCGGCGCGCGGCAGGGTTGGCGGATACAATGGCGCCGTCCGCATTGCACGTCAGAATCCCGTCTGCCGACGTGGAGACAATCGCCTCCATGCGGCCCTCCGCGGCTCGAATCCGGTCCAGGGCGACGGACTGCTCAAGCACGGAGCCGACCCATTGAGCGAATAGCGAGACAAAATCGGTGTCGGCCGTCGTGAATCCGGTGCTTCGGGCCTCAGGGTCGGAAAGGCTCACGGTGCCGACCAGCCTGCCTCCGACAAATACGGGCGCGCCGAGATAGGTGCGCAGACCGAATGCCTCAAAGCAAGGGTGGGACGCGTGCGTTTCTCCGGCGTCCTCGATGGCGGTGACCACCCGATCCTGCCAGGTGGTCTGACAATAGGTGTCGCCCAGCTCAAAGATTTGTCCTTCGTACAAACCACAATCCTGCGGCCAGTACCGCCGGACTTCGTAGCTGTCACCCGTTATGCGGCTGAGAAGGCCCATCGAAAGGCCTAATGCCGTACAAGCCTGTCGCAGTCCGTCCCGAATGCGCTCGAGCGCATCGCCTTCCTGCGCA
This sequence comes from Rhodothermales bacterium, assembly GCA_017643395.1. Classification (NCBI taxonomy): domain Bacteria; kingdom Pseudomonadati; phylum Rhodothermota; class Rhodothermia; order Rhodothermales; species Rhodothermales bacterium. The sequence goes on from JAEPNP010000002.1 coordinate 337,436, forward strand.
GACAGACGCGACAGGAGCGTCAGCCTCGCATCGCGTTCAGCAAGCTTGCCTTTGGCGTGTTGGATCTCCGTCTTGTCCCGGGCGATACCGATGAAACCGACCGGCTGCCCCCCCTCAAGGACTACCTGGACGTGCTGTCCGACCCAGATTTCTGCACCGTCCGCTCGCACCGCTGGAAACTCCCGATACGTGCGGCCCGTGGCCCGACGGGACTGCTCACCGTAGAATCTGAAGATCTCAGAACGGGCTTCCGGGGCCACGAGCGTCAGGTAGTGGGCGCCCACCAGTTGCTCGGGTTTGTACCCGAGCATTTCCCGAACCCGCTGGTTCACGTACGTAATTCGGCCTGCGGCGTCCGTCTTGTAGATGACGTCGCCGGCAAGCTCCAGCACGTGCTCGAGGTGTTCGCCAGGCAAATTGGCCAGCGGGTTTTCCATGCTTCAGGCACCTGGGGTGCCATTGTGGCGCTCCTATCCCTTCGAGGATCGGCCCACGCTGGAAATCCTTTACCTGTCGATCCGTGCGACCTGCTCGCAGCCTGGAGGCGGCGGAGTCGGTGCGGCCGGCACTGATCAGGCCGCAGTCGGGCCCTAACGGCCGGCCATGAAATTCTTCAACAGCCCGGCACCGAGTTCGGCCACATCGTCCTTGACATCGCCGTCACCGTCGGAATCGAGCATGGCCATGAAGCCCCCCAACTCCGGTTGGCGATTTGCAAGCGTCTCTCGCTCGCCGCCGAGTAGTCCAGCCAAGCCTCCGGCGTCCAGCTCGCGCTCTTTCTTGAGCCTGCCGAGGGCGCCCATTACGATCGGAGCCAGCATCATGAGCAACTTCGACGCCTGGCCGGCATCCAGACCCGAGGCCTTGCTGACCATGTGCTCCACCTTGCCGAGGCGGCCACCGAAAATGTGCTTCAGAATGCCAGCACCGTTCGTGGTGCGGGAGCTCAACGCCGCACCTGCTGCCGCGCCCAGCAGGCCACCCAGGCCACCCTTCTTCGACCCACCGAGCAGACTTCCGAGGCCACCGGACTTCTTGCCACCACCGAGCAAGCCGCCCAATGCGCCGCTTCCGGCAAGGCCTCCCAACAGCGATCCCACATTGTCGAGCGCCGATCCGTCGTGGTCGCGCTCCAGTGCGCTCGCCAGGGAGGCAGCCCCGGAGGGTGAAGCGGTGGCGTTTCGGGCCAGTCCACCGATCAGAGCGGGTATCGCCGCCTCCATGGCTCGTTCGGTCGTGCTGCGCGGAGCACCAATGGACTGAGCCAGGGCGTCCATCTGGCCGCCGCCCAGCTGTGAAAGCAAGAGGTCTGTAATACCTGACATGTCGTTGGGGGTCGTTGCTTGAGAATCAGACGGGCACCCAGGCCAAGGCCAGTTGCCCGATCTGGATGTCGGATTTGCGGGGGTTCAGGTCAAGTACTTCCAGGTCCAGCAAATCGACCTCGAAAGCATCACGAAGTTCGTCGAGTTCCGTTTCCAGCTGCATCTCCAGCTCTGCAAGATCCTGCATCAGCACCTGCAGCTTCTCCTTGGCGAACGCAATGTCCTGCTTCTCCTTGGAGGCTCTTCCGAATCGCCGGGCCGCACGGGAAGCCCCGCTGATCGTGCTGCGAGACATGCGCTTGCGCCCAAGAAACGTGCCGAGCACGGTCGTGCCAACGTCCAGGATGGAAGCCATTCGCTGCTCTTCATACTGCGACTCCTCTCGCGCCACGCGCTCTTCTGCCGAAGCAATGCGCTTCTCGACCCGCCCGATCTTGGCATCGTAAGAGCGACGCAGCTTCTCGATCTGCACGTCCCTCAGTTCACGGGCCTTGTGGCGCAGCCGCATTCGAAACTCGGCTTCCGTCTCTCCCGGGCGAGAGCTCTCCTTGAGGGCCTTGCTGCGAAACAGCGGAATGGTCCGCGTGCGATAGAGCGCGTCCTTTGCCCCTGACCGCCACGATTTCCACGAACGGGTCCGCAGGGCAGCGACCGGCACGGGATCATAGAGCGCATCGTGCGTGGGCGCTTCCCCGGTCCGGTAGGTACCCTCCACGGCCTCCTCCCAGGGCGCCGAGGACTCCGGGTCTGCCAGGAGCTGCACATCCATCCACTCGTCTACCTTCCAACTGGCCCGCACAAAGTGCAACCGTGCCTTCAGGAGCAACCGTGGTGTAAAGCGGTCTGCGTCGATTCCCAGATCCCCCTCGAGAAACAGCTCCTCGACGCCGTCAGGCAGCACCGGCCGCGTCTGCGCGGGAGCCTCGGCGGCATCGTCAGCAGCTGCAGGCATGGCCGATGCGCTCTCTGCCGGGCCCTGGTCCGCTGCCTCGGATTCGGGCATCGTCTCACGGGCCAGCTGACACGCACTGTCCAGCGTAAGCGGTCCCGCGAGGTAAGACAGCACCCAGCGCGTATGGAACAGCACCGGACCGTCCTCATGCACATTGTGGAGCATGAAACGTCGCTTTCCGAGCCCGGATAGAATGGCGTCGACCTCCCGCCGAACAAACGCGGCACCACCTGCGGCACCCTCCAGGCCATCCAGGACGCGCAGCTTGTCCCGCTCCGTCTGGAGCCTTCCCAGCATCCACGTTCCGGCGTTGGAGAGCGCCTTGTAGTCCAGATCGACGGGATTCTGGGTCGCAAGCACAACGCCGACCCCAAACGCCCGGGCCTGCTTCATCAGGGTGAGCAGGGGCTGCTTCGATGGCGGGTTTGCGGTCGGTGGCATGTAGCCGAACACCTCGTCCATGTACACCATGGCCCGAAGACTGCCGGTGCCCGACTGCGTGCGCATCCATGCCACCACATCGTTCAGCAGCCTGGTGACGAAGAACATGCGCTCCGCATCCGACAGGTGCGCGAGGTACAGCACAGAATGGCGCGGCTTGCCCTCAGGCCCATAGAGCAGGTCCGGAACGGACAGGGGCGCGCCCTCACGCCAGGCGCTGAAGCTGGGGGACGCAAGAAGGTTGTTGAGTGACATGGCAAGAGCCATGCGCTCCCGAGAAGGAAAGAACGACTCCAGATCAATGACGCCGATGGATTCGAACGGCGGTTGCTGAACCGATCGAATCAGGTCAGGAAGCGTCAATTCCCGTCCGTCCTGCCACGCCCACGACAGAATGTTGGACAGGAAGATGTGCTCGGTGGAGCGGATGGGGTCTGCATCCATTCCCAGCAGAGTCAGGAGGCTGGACACCGTTCCCAGAATCTGTGTGCGCTGGGCATCCGGATCCGCATCCCCGCCCTCGGGCCGCCCCAGTGATCCCAGTAGCGACATGGGCACTCCCTTGCTGGCGCCGGGGGTGTACAGGCGGAAGTCAACCGCGTCTTTAAGGCGACGAACGCGGTCAGGCCCCTGGCCCCAGCCTGCAATGCCGCTGCTCCACAGGTCCGCCGTCCTTCTTGCAAACTCGTCCGCAGACTGCCCCTTCCGGGCCGCAGCCCCCTCATCGATCCATGGCCGAAAGTCTTCCGGCCGCATTTCCGGAAAGGTCAGGAGCAGATTGGTGAGGTCTCCCTTGACGTCAATCGAAATAGCGGGAATGCCGTCAATGGCCGCTTCTTCGAGGATGCCGACAGCGAGTCCGGTCTTTCCGGAGCCGGTCATGCCGACGATGACCCCGTGCGTGGTCAGGTCCTTTGAATCGTACAGAACCGGCGCGTCCTGGGGATCGCCGTCGGGGCCGTCTATCTCTCGACCCAGGTAAAAGGCCCCCAGCTTCTCGTATGCCTTCGCGGTCTCCTCCGCCATGCTGTCGGTCAGGATGTGGTGGGATAAACGGACGCGGCCCCGGGCGTAGGTGCCCGGGGCCGGCCGGAAGATACAGGAGTCGGTTCGAGCGGTGCCAAGTCACACCGCACGATATCGAGCGCTAGTCGTCCAGATTGGGGATGCGAATCACCTGACCCGGGTAGATCAGATCCGGGTCCTTGATGACTTCGCGGTTCTCCTCGAAGAGCACCTTGTACTTCATGGCATCGCCATAGTGCGCCTTGGCGATTCGGGAAAGGGAGTCACCCTTCTCAATCGTGTAGTACTTGACCTGCACCGGCGCGGGGAACGTCAGGGCGGTGTCGTCCACGCGCTCGATCCCTTTCACGTTACCGGCGATCAGGGCAGCTTTCTCTTTCGAGGCCTGCGAGTCGGCTTCGCCGGAAAGAGTCACGACGCCGTCGTCTTCGGCGACTTCGATGCTGATGAGTTTGCTGCCCAGCGACTTCTGGAGCAACTCCTTGATTTCTTCAGCGCGATCACCGCCGCGGAAGATGTCGGCGCCGACGTTTTTCAGAAAACTGATGAGACCCATGGGTATGTATGCGAGTCATGGTTGGGATGAGCCCACAAGTTACCCCGCAGCCTCCTCCCAGGCCATTTGCAGGCAGACTCGCACGAGGTCATCCACCTCTTCCGGGCCGCCGAGGGGGATTCGCCATGTGATCCGGTCCTTCTTCGCAGCCCCGCCCGTGTCGACTATCCTGGCATTCGGCGGAGGCTGCCGGGCGCGAATACTCAATCCGAGGTCGACACGCTGCTGCGTGCTTGCCTTGACGTGCGCAAACACATGCGCGCGGTAGAACGGAACCGTCGTCTTCGTCGGCGCGATGCGAACATCGGGGAATAGCTCAAGCACGGTCTGTACGGCCCGGTCGTGAATGGGCCTCAGATGGGCCTTTTTGCCTGCGTACTGGGCGTCAACCATGGCGGGTGCCGAGCGCAGGTAGTGGTCCGGATCAACACGGGATCGACCGTCCCCATGGGCAAATGAGGCTATACCGGACGCGGTGGTATTACCAAGCTTGTATGTTGCGCGCAGCCAGTCGCGACAGGCCCGTTCATCCCCGGGCCCTTCAGACAGTGCCAATCGGACCCAGTCTTCCATGCTCCGTCCGGTCCGTTCCGGCATCGATGCGATAACCGATTGACTGTATGCGATGGCCGGGTGCACGGCGTATTGAGGGTGCCAGGACATGGGAAAACGATTGGGTGCCGCCAAATCTACCTAAACGAAACAGGCCGGACATTGCTGTCCGGCCTGTCGGTCCTGGAACGGGCGGTGGGTGTTTCGCAAGTCCGCTGCGATGCCCGTTCGGAAGGGACTACCTCCTCCGAGAGGTCTACTTCACAAGCGACATGGTTCGGGTCAGACTCTGATCACCTGCATCCAGACGATAGAGATAGAGGCCGCTCGGCATGCCGGCAGCTTCAAACGTGACGGTGTGTGAACCCGCCGCGCGAGTGCCCTGGGCGAGGACGGCGACTTCGCGACCCAGTACATCGAACACCCGCAGAGACACGTCGGCCTGAGTGGGGAGATCGAATGTGATCGAGGTGGTCGGATTGAACGGGTTCGGGTAGTTCTGACGAAGGGTGTAGCCTTCTGGCACGTCATTCTGCGGCGATACCTCGGTTGAGGAGGCGGCGACCACTTCGTGCACGCCGTTGGCCGTGCCGGCAAAGACCGCCCCGGAGGGAGCCACTGCCACCGTCGATACCTGCTCGCCGCGAAGCGCGATCTGCGTGGGCGACGGAGATCCGGTAAAGTCAGTCGTGGTCAGCACACCAAATCCCCAGGTAGCCATGTAGAGGGTTGTGCCGGCGTTGTTGAACGCGATGGACCGCACCTCGGGATAGGCGTTGTACGTGGTGCCGTCGACCAGGGTGAAGGACGAATCGGCCGCGGCCATGCGCGACCAGCTGCCGGAGGCGCTGGTGACGTCATCAAACCGCCACACACCGCCGGCCGTCGCGGCATACATCTGATTCGCATTCGCCGGGTTCATCTCCAGGTCAAAGACGTGGCCACCCCCGGTTCCCGGTGCCGGATCGGCCGGCAGCAGGGTCGTATTGTCTGTGAACACACTCCAGCCAGCACCGTGATCGGTAGACACGAAGACGCCGTAGCCAGGCGTGCCGGCATAGACGGTTCCAGCGGTGGTCGGGTGTGCAAGCAGCGCCCAGGGAAGCTGGCTGGACCCGCCGGGCAGCCGCCCGTTGAAGGTCCAGGAAGCTCCATGATCCTGCGAGATGAAGATGTTGCCGTCGTCGGCTGACAGGAAAATCACGCTGTCGGCTGGAGACTGGGCGATGGCCTGAACCGTGTGTACCGCCAGCGAATCAAACGCCGACTTGGCCACTGCGGACCAGGATGAACCGCCGTCGGCGCTCGTGAACAGGCCGGTGGCATTGACATCGGTCTGCTGCCCACCTGAACCGGACGCGCCCGCCAGCACATTGCCGTTGGCCAGCACAACCATGTCATTGATGGTGATAGGCTTGGTCAGCCCGGAGGCCTCGTTCCACTTGTTCGTACCGACTGCCCCCGGAATGGTCCGGTAGATACCGAAGCTATGCGTCCCGACGACCTGGACTTCATTGCCACCATCGGTAGTGAACACCACCGATTTGGCGTGAGCAAAGTCAGGAAACGCAATCTGCGCAGTGGAAGCGGGGGCGAGTGCAACGCTGAGCAGTGCCAGCAGAGCAACCGGTCGCGCTACGCGGCCCATGACATTGTAAAAACCGATCATGTTGGGGTGATCCTCCCGAGGACGAAGTAAACGTGGGTGACTTCGCCGATTCGTAATTGGCGTTCGCGGCAGAAAAGAGCTGTGTACATCGACAGCCGAAACGGCGCGACCCAGAGGGCAATCATCGTTGACCAATCCCGAACGAATCCGGGAACGGTCATTTGTGGGATACGGACCAGAACAAAAAATTTGCGACACCCCGCGCCTCGAATCGGTCACGACCTGCCACCAATCGGCCAGCAATCGCTGTCCGATTCGCGTCAAAACGCCCAAAAACAGCACGGCCGGGCGGATCCTGATCCGCCCGGCCGCTACGTCCGATTTGTGCTGCCTCGTGCTACTTGAGCAGCATCATCACCCTGTCCAGCGAGGCCCCCGGCGTGCGCAATCGATAGACGTACGGGCCGCTGGGTAGTCGGGAAGCGTCGAATACGACACTGTGCTCCCCGGCCGGAAGGAGTCCATCGACCAGAACCGCGACCTCGCGACCCATGACGTCATGCACCGAGAGGCGAACCTCTGCCGACTGCGGCAATGCAAACGACAGGTTGGTCGACGGGTTGAAGGGGTTGGGATAGTTCTGATGCAGGGAAAGTCCGGTCGGCAGTTCTGCCGGTGGCTCTGCGTCCGTGCTCACGCTGCTGAGGGAGAGTCCCACCGCACCACCCGTAGCGGGCCCGGCCCACAGCTTCTTGCCGTCAGGCGTCACGCCGACCACGCCGACCTGCTGCAGGCGCAGTGTCACGTTGGTCCAGGAAGGCAACGTCGCGCGATCGCTCGGAAGCTCAAAGACGCCGCCTCCCCAGGTCGCCACATACATGCGACCGGTGGCGGTAGGCAACGGATCGACAGGGCCAAACGCGATGGAACGGACTTCAGTGAACTTGCCGAGCCCGGATGACGCATCGACCCAGGTCACTCCGCTGTCCTGCGAATAGAAAATGCCTCGCGACGTGCCCGCCCAGAGGGTCGTCGGCGTGAGTTCCGGGTCGAACGCCAGGTCAAAGACGTGGATGGATCCGTTGTTAGGCATGGCGCCTTCGGATATCCGGACCCAGGTCTCTCCGTAGTCGTCACTGCGAAACACGCCGTCACCGAAGGTGCCTGCGTAGACACGGCCTGAGACGGCCGGGTCTGCCACCATGGTCCACGGCGTGTGGGCTGCGCCCTCAGGCAGACGACCTGCGAAATCCCAGAAGCCGCCGGAGAGCCGCCAGATCTGCCCATCGTCCGCGGAGATGTACAGGATGCCGTCTAGCTCGGACTCGGCCACGGCATGCACGATGGTCAGCGTGGGGCCGCCGAAGTCCACGGCATCCCAACTGCGTCCGCCGTCCGTCGAGCTGTACATGCCGGCCCAACCGTGAGCCGCCAGATACATGGTGCCTGTCGAAGCTACCAGGACTTCATTGACCACCAGCGGCGAAGGCAAGCCCCCGCGAACCGGGGCCCAGCGACTGCCGATGAAGCCCGGCAGACTGCGGTACAGCCCCTGATTGAACGTACCAGCGAAGGTCTCCACCATGCCGCCGGAGTTCACGCGGAAGTCCACGGCCTGTACAAGCACATTTTCCGGGAAGCGCACGGGACGGCGGTACTCGATGGTCGAGCTTGCCGAGTTGTTGCTCGCTACCGGATCGGTCGGCGTCGCGACGGCGATCAGAGCCGAATTCGTCTCGGTGCCCGGAGTCGAGCCGGAGACGCTGGCCCGGTACGTCATGGTTGCGGACTCACCGGCCGCCAGGTCAATCCCGTTCCAGGTGATGGTGCCACCGGCGCCACCCGAGTAGGCCGTGGCACCCTCACTCACGGTGGGGCTGCAAGCACACGTCAAGCGGGACGGGAGGTCATCGGTGATCTCTATACCGGTAGCATCACTCGGCCCGTTGTTGCTCACCGTGATGGTAAAGACCAGCACATCTTCGGGGTAGGCAACGACCGTTTCCGGCGTCTTGGACAAGGCCAGATCGGCAGTGGACGGGTCGTCAATCTGCGTCTCGATACCGCTGAAGGAAACCGTGTTCCGGTTCGTAAATGTCCAGGACCCCGAGCCGCCAACGTTGGTCAGCGACGCCCCGGTGGTGCCGACAAGCGCGATATCAAGCACGTCGCCAGGCGCGCCGGTCGGGATTCCCCCGTTCACGGTGATGGCGTAATTCGCGCTTGGTGTGATATTGAATCGGTCCTCCCCATCGTCGCCGTTGATCACCGGATCCACCGCGAATCCGCTGTCCAGCGCGGTCATGGTGATGGTATCGTCACCCGATCCGAGATTGACCGTCAGGGAGGTAGTCGGATTGAGAAAGGTGACGGACTCCGCCATGTCGGAATCGATGAAAGAGTAGCCATTGCCGGCCACCCCATCGTCCGAAAGGGTCACGGATTCGGACCCACCAGTGAAGGTGAACACGCGGTTGACGGCCGAGAGGTTGTCAATAATCGGGTCCAACCCCGTGTAGGTCGCCACCAGCGTTCCATCCACGTCGACGGTGCCGTCATTGGCGTTGAAGAACGTGTGCGTGACCGTGTTGAGCCCGGAGCCACCGGACAGGGTGATGGTGTCGAACCCCGCCCCGGCGTTGAATGCAATTCCTCCGGCGGGAAGCGAGCCCAGGAGGTTGAGATTGATGTCCAGCGTGTCATTGCCGGCCGTGCCGGTGATGACAATGGCGTTCACGGCAGACGGACTGCCCCGGAAAATCTCCACGCCGTTCTGGATGATGACCAGTTGCCCGGCGTCAAGCTCCATGGACGTGGCCGTCGCCGTTCCGGTGCCACTGACGTTGCCCTGGACCTGCACGGTCGCCGCTCCCGCAGAACTGTCGAACGCATCCTGGGCGTTGGAGAAATAGGCCACAGAGCCTGCCGGCGCACTGAATCCGTTGAGCGATGGGCTGGTGGACAAGGCGTACGGCTCGAGTGCCGTGGCATTCACCGAGGCGAGGCTCGAGGCGTTGAGAACGAATACCGATGCCCCCGTGAAGCTCGAGTTTTGCTCTGACACCGAGGAGTTGATTGCCTCCAGCACCACACCGAGCTCTGTGCCGGAGTACGTGTTGCCGGTAACGGAGGCCCCGCCATCGTCGGCCCCGCCATCGTCATCCTGAAGGATGGCCACGCCCACGCCAGGCTGCGTGGCAAATACACCGTGCGTGCCGTCCTTCAGGCCCACAAACCGGTTGCCGGAGATGGTTGCACCCGCACCCGCTGAAGCGCCCGAGATGCTCATCAGAAACACTCCGGCGCCGCCCGACAGCCCGTTCGTCACCGCGCTTCCACCCAGGTTGTTGACTTCATTTCCCTGGATCGTCAGGTCGGTGATAGCGCCACGGTTGCCGACTGAGCCTCCGCCAAGGCCCCAGATGCCGTATGCATAGGTGAAGGACGAACTGTTGGGATTGGCGCCGGAATAGTCGCGGAAGAAGCTGTTCTGCACCGTCACTCCGTCAAAGGCCCCGAACAGCTTCACACCGGCCCACGTCAGGTGATTGCCGGTCACGTCAAATCCATCGATGGAAACGTCGGACGCCTGAACGTCGAACCCAACGGCTTGACCAGAGGCATCCAGAATGGTCTCGGAAGCACTCCCGGAAGTACGACTCGTCACCGCAGTTCCTGCCCCGGCGCCCTGGAATGAGAGCGCCTTCGTAGCGGTCACGGACTCGGCAAAGGTGCCCGCACCCACGTGGACCGTTTCACCTGCAAACGCGCGATCGTGGGCCCACTGAATGGTGCGGCAAGGATTGGACGCGTCGGTGCAGATGTTGAAGTTGTCTGACCCTGTGGAAGACACGTAGCGGTCTTGCCCGGTCGGGAAGTAGGCCTTTGAAGTGACACCGCTCGCCGGAAATACCACGAGGTGATCATCGTCGCGGGTATTGAAGGGTTGAAGCGGAGCCTCGTTGACTTCGCCCAAACCGTCGAGCTGCTTGACCAGGACATCGACATTCGAGAACGAACTGTTGCTCTCGGTGACCCGGCTCGCATCGGTCTGCATCACGACGCCAAGAACCAGATCACTGTAGGTATTGGCTGTGATCTGAACGCCGGAATCGATGCGGCCGTTGTCGTCATCCTGCAGAAGGGCCGCGCCCAGACCCGGCTGCGGCCAGAGCGTGTGTGAGCCATCGGCCATGTCCGAGAACGTATTCGCCGCAATCAGCGCGCCGGTGCCCGTGTTGTTGCCCTCCAGGCTCATCAGGAAAAGACCTGCGCCACCAGAAACGTGACCTGACCCCAGCGCGGCACCACCCAGGTCATAGATGTGGTTGGCGTTGATCGTCAGCCGCTGGATGCTTCCCCGGCTGCCGACAGAGCCGCCGCCAAGTGCCCAGATGCCGTAGGCGTACGAGAACGAACTCGAGTTCGGGTTCTCGTTAGCCATGCCGTGGATGAAGTTGTACCGGATGTCCACGAACTCCCGGGTACCGAACATGCGCACGCCCGCCCACGTGCTTGCGTCACCGAGGATGTCGAATCCATCAATGATCACGTTGTCGGCCTGCACATCGAAGCCAAAGGGCAATCCACGCACGTCAAGGATCGATTCCGTGCCGGATCCCGCGGTCCGGGATGACGTCGCGGTGCCGGACTGAGCGCCGTTCAGAGTCAGCGCCTTGTCAATAACCACGGATTCGGCATAGGTGCCCGCAGCGACGGAGATCTCATCGCCCGAAGACGCTTTGCCGATTGCCGCCGATATGGTTTGGCAGGCGGTTCCAGGCGTTGTGCACGCGGCTGCATCATTGCCTCCCGGGGCGACATAGAAATCCTGGGCCTGGCTGACCTGGGCCAGGCACGGCAGCAGTGCCATGAATAGCACGGTGCGCCGGAAGCCGACGGCGCTGGCGGGCGCCGCCGAAGGGGCGGTTCTGGCAAACATGTGTAGGAACAGAGCGCCCTCTGGGCTGCCGGGGTTCCTGGCGGGAAACTCCGGCGGGGCGGTCCGCTGTGGGTGTGTGGGTGGCGGACGGGTACTAAAACTTATGTAAGGAACGCGAAAGTACCCGTTACAATCGTCTTACGTAGAAAAATTCCGGATTCGCGAGGCGTCGCGAACTTTTTTTGTTCTTTTTTGCAAGTCGTTGTGCGACAACACGTACAAACTACACCAAAGACTCCGGCGGATAGTCGTTTGGGTCGAATTCCGGGGGTGGGAACGTCGGGTTCATCGCCTTGAGTGCATTTACCAGAAGTTGAGCCACCACCAGGTTCCGGTACCACCTGGTCTCAGCCGGCACAACGTACCAGGGGCACTGCTCGGTGGAGCACTCCTGCAGCGCACGCTGATAGGCCTCCATGTAGGCGTCCCAATGCGCCCGCTCCTTGAGATCGGACGGGTTGAACTTCCAGTGCTTGTCGGGACGCCTCAGACGCCTGCGCAGGCGTTCCAGCTGGTACTCCTTGGAGATGTTGAGCATCACTTTGATGATGCGGGTTCCGTTGTCCGAAAGCATGCGCTCATACTCCCGAATCTCCCGGTAGCGACGGGCGATGACCTCCGGGGGCACCCATCCGTGCACTTTCACGATCAGCACGTCCTCGTAGTGCGACCGGTTGTAGACGCCGATGCGACCGCGCGGTGGCGTGTCCCGGTGAATGCGCCACAGGTAGTCCCGTGCGAGTTCGTTGGCAGACGGCTTCTTGAAGTTGCGCACCCAAACCCCCTGGGGATTGATGCCGGTCAGCACCGAACGCAGCGTGCTGTCCTTACCCCCCGTGTCCATCGCCTGAAGGACCAGAAGCAGGGACTGCTCGGACTCGGCATAGAGCCGCTCCTGAAGCTCGGCCGCCTCTCGGTTGAGGCCCTTGAGGTGCTCTCTGGCCTCCGCCTTGCTCATTTCAAGGCCCTGCGTATCTGATGTCGACAGGAGCGACAGATCAAAGCCCTGCTCAGGTCGAACGCGATGGGCTTCGGGGTTGACAGTCATGTGGTACACGGAGGAGTTGCTGGAATGACGGCATGATAACTCGCGCGCCTTATGCAGGCCCGCCGGAGGCCGATACCCATCCGGACCCCCCTTGAAGAATCATGCCGTCTCCCAACCACTCGCCTTCGGATGGCGCCGCCCCGAGCGTCTGGATCGCGCGTCAGACGCCATCGGGACCCGAGTTCAATCGGGAAATCCCCTTGCACGACCTGCTGGAGGCCATGCGTGCCCTGGCCGGCCGACTGCAGTGGATGGAAGCGAATCCCGGAAACGCCTGGCCCGGCCCCGACCCCACGGTTGGAGCGGCCCGACGCGACCGGACCACGGCACAACGAGCCAAGCGTGCAGGATCACGCGCGGCTTCCAAACCAGCCACTTGAAGCTCCTCCGACTCAGAGTTCTCTTGCTGACGGCCGTGGTCGTGCTTCACGGCCCCGCCCTTGTCCGTGCAGCGAGCACCAACGGCGTTGACGACCCCACCTGGAGTTGGAGTGCCCTTGCCGACCCGGACGGCTCGCTCGTGCTGCGCAGCATTGTCTACACCACAGACGACGGGCTGCCGACGAATATGGTCAAGGACGTGGTCCACGACCAGGACGGCTTTCTGTGGATTGCCACGGACCAGGGTCTGGTCCACTATGACGGCAAGCGGTTCGACACGTATACCGTAGCGGACGGACTGCCGTCGAACTACGTGAAAAGCATCTACGTGTGCCGCTCAGGGTTCACGTTCGCGGTTACCGACGGCGGGGTCCTCAGGGTGAGCGAGGGGCGCGACGACTTCACCTTCGAACTGGTGGCCCCAGGATCGGATACGCCGACCGACTCTACGCTCTTCTACCCTAAACATCTGTACGAAGACGCACAGAACCGTATTTGGGGGTCTGACGCGCGAGGAATCTTCCGCATCTCCGAGCCCGGCCGGCCCATCCGGTACGACCTCCCCTCCTACAGCTGGCCGGACAGCTTCACGCGCACCTACCGCCTACTCCAACTTCAGGAAGGACCGCTCGTTGCATCGGCGGAAACCGGGCATTTCTTCGCCTACAACGAGGCTGCCGATGCATGGGAGGAGCTTGCCACAGCGCGTCCATGGGACCGGGTCAATGATATCGAGCGGCTCGGGAACGGCAACCTGCTCGTCGGAGCCGACAGTGGATTGTTCGAGCTGAGCCTCGAACCAGGAGCGCTCCCCCGACACATTGAAGGCTCGCCACTGGATGTGCACGAGCTGGAGCCTACGACCGACGGCGCTTTCCTGATAGGCACCTCGCTCACGGGCCTGTACGTCATGGACGGCTCGTTTGCGATCCGTCGCCTGGAGGCCCACCTGGGTGAGACTGTCAACGGCCTTGTTGCAGACGGTCAGGAGCATCTGTTCGTAGCCGGAGACGACGGATTGAGCATTCTCTACCTACCCTATTTCAAGCCCGTATACAAGGGGCCCCGGCGCGGATTGCATCCTTTGGTTTTGACTGACCGCGGAGACCTGCTCAGTATTCAGGAAGACACGCTGGTGCTGCACCTGGTACGGGAGGAACGCACACGAGTGGTCGCAACAGGCGCAACACTCACGACGGCCGCGACCTATCGGGACGACGTGCTCTGGTTTGGAAGTTCCTCCGGGACACTGGAACGCCGCGGAGGCGGACTTCCGCCATTGCACCTGCAACTGCCGTCGCCTCAGGCCGTCGTTAGCCTTGCAGTAGATGATGCCGGCGCGCTCTGGGTGGTGCAGATGGGTGTCCGGGGCGTCTATCGAGTCCTGGACGATGGGCAGATCGACCTCCTTGACGGAGGCGTTCGCACGCCGGGCCAGTTCTACACAGTCAAGCTGATTGACGGCGAGATCTACATGTCGTCTTCGGGTCAAAGCGCATACCTCTTCCGCTATGACGACGAAACGCAGTCTTTTGAGAATCTCTCAGACCCGCTCAATCGGACCATCCTCCACGTGGTCGATTTCGCGCGGGATGCCAACGGTCGGTTCTGGCTCGGCACAGATCAGGGCCTGCAGTATCACGAGTCCGGTCGGCTGATCAGAGCCCCCGGAACCGAGCACCTTGCGGGAATGGGCCTATCCAGCGTGGCCGTCGATCAGTACAGCACAGTGTGGTTCGGATCGGCTCGCGGGTTCTTCCGCTACGCCGACGGCAATATTTCAGCCTATGATCGAAGTGATGGTATTCCGTCGATGACGGCAGCTGCCGCAGCGATTCATCTCGACGCGCTGGGGCGGGTGTGGCTCGGTTCCACGGCAGGCTATGCGGTGTGGCAGCATCCCACATCGACCATGCGACAGACGCCTCGGCCCACGGCACGCGGAGCGGAAGGCTTCGACTTGCCGGTGGAAGGACCGATCCGACTCTCAGCGGGCGAAAGGATACACCTGCGTCTGGCCACACCGTCCTTCCCGAGTGAGGGCCTTGAGTATCGGTACCGGGTCGGCCCAGGTGCGGACTGGCGGCAACCCAGCGAGGCCGGGTTGCATGTCGGTGATCTTGACACCGGAACCCATCGCCTGGAGATTCAGTCGCGGCAACGTGGCCTCGGCTGGAGTCGGTCGCTGATCTACGTTGTGGTCGTGCGGCCACATTGGTACTGGTCCAAATGGGCGGTCGGTCTGAACCTGGCCCTCATTGCTGCTATTCTTTTGTTTGGAAGCCACGTGGTGCAGGCGACGCGCAAGCGCCGCCAGGCGGAGCGTGCTCTGGTGGATCGTGCGGTCGAGTTGACCGCCGCCAAGCTGGACCTGGAACGCACGGTGGCCGAGTTGGAAGAAGCCAAGGAGGCCGCCGAGGCTGCCGGTCGCGCGAAAAGTGCGTTCCTGGCCAACATGAGTCACGAAATCCGCACGCCAATGAACGGAGTCATTGGCATGACAAGTCTGCTCGCGGAGACATCCCTGACCCCCGAACAGGAGGAGTATGTGCAGATTGTGCGTACCTCGGGGAGGTCTCTGCTTGGCATCATCAACGACATCCTGGACTTCAGCAAGATCGAGGCGGGTCGGGTCGAACTTGACGTCGAGGACTTCAGCCTGAGGGATGCGGTGGAGCAGGCCGTACAGAGCGTGGCGCAGCCCGCAGCAACCCGGGGCCTGGAGGTGGTGCACTTTGTCGACCAGCGAGTTCCCTTGCTGGCCGGTGACGTCGGTCGCATCCGGCAGATCCTGGTCAATCTGTTGTCGAACGCGGTGAAGTTCACCGAAAATGGCCGGGTGACGGTCACAGCTTCCGGTGAACAGGAGTTGGATGGATATCGCCTGCGCTTCACGGTGACCGACACCGGTATCGGCATCCCGGAGGAGCGCCTCGAGGCCGTTTTTGATGCGTTTGCACAGGTGGACGCGTCCACAACCCGCAAGTACGGCGGGACCGGGCTCGGTCTGCCGATCTGCCGGGAACTGACCCGTCGACTCGGCGGAGACTTGACCGTGCGCAGTGAAATAGGGGTCGGCTCCGAGTTCTCGTTCGATGTGCTGGTTTCAACGGCGGAAAACTCGGATTCGGCATTGCCTCGACTTGACGGAGACCGCGTGATCCTGCTCGAACGCGATCCCGCCGTAAGACGCATGGTGCGGGACATGCTGACTACAGCCGGTGCCGTGGTGCGCGTAGCTCACGAACCAGAACAGGTCCGCCCCGATGCAGCAGTCGTGATCGTCGGAACGCCCGGCGATGAGATGGATGCTGCCGCCGTTAGCGCTTTCCGGTCCGGAATGTCCGGTGTTCGCCTGATTCGCCTCGGCAGGCTTGGAGAATCAAACCGCAGTGCCTGGAGTGTCTGGCACCACCGGCCGGTTCGACGCAAGGCGTTGCTGGAAGCAGTGCGGGGTGAGTCCGTGCAGGTAGCGACATCCCGGGGCAAACTCGGGCCTGCAAGCCGATATCGAATCCTGCTCGCAGAGGACAACCCGGTCAATCAGAAGGTGGCCATCCGCATGCTGGAGCGACTCGGCATGTCCGCCGATGTCGTGGCGGACGGCGCCAAGGCGGTGGAAGCCGCCAGAGAACAGGACTACGACATCATTCTGATGGATGTGCAGATGCCGGTCGTGGACGGACTCGAAGCAACCCGACGGATTCGAAAAGACAGAGCGGCCAGACGGGGTCCGCGAATCGTGGCCATGACCGCGAACGCAACCGCGCAGGACCGGGCAGCGTGTCTGGACGCCGGCATGGACGCATATCTGGCCAAACCCGTTCGGGTAGAAGACCTGCGCCGCGTATTGTCGGAAGGGTACAGCTGAGCACATGCCCGAGCCCGAACCGGTCGATGAGGGGCTCCGTTCTCGATATGTGACATGCCTGTGCCACTTGGCTGTCACATGCCTGGGGTACTTTTGGGCATGAACGACTCCGTAATCATCGCCGCGTTCGATGTCGAAACCACGGGGCGCAACCCCGCGGCCGACCAGATCATCGAACTGTCCATCCTGCGAACCCTTTCGACGGACGGTATCGAGGACCTCGACGCAGCGGATCGCTACGTGCAGCGATTTCGGCCGATGGTTCCGGTTTCTCCCGGCGCACAGGCCGTTCACGGCATATCGGACCTCGACCTCGCCGGCGAACCCTCCTTCGCCGAGCACGCCGATCAGATCGAGTCCATGCTCGAAGAAGCCGATATTCTGATGGGGTACAACGTCAGCTTCGACATCCGATTTCTGGAGTGTGAGTTTGAGCGCCTTAATCGCAAGCTCGACCTGTCCGGGAAAATGGTCGTCGACCCCCTGCGGATCTGGCACTCCATGGAGCCGCGTCGGCTCGAGAATGCCTACGAGCGCTTCGTGGGCGGATCACTGGAAGCGGCTCACTCCGCGGATGCGGATACGGAGGCCGTCCTGCATGTCTTCCGGGGCATGAAAGAATCCTTCGGTCTCAAGGATTCCGACTGGACCGACCTTGCCGAGATGACGGCACCGCACCGCGCCGCCTGGATCGGCGGGTCTCACCACTTCCGCTGGGAGGCCGGATACATCGTATTCGGATTCGGCAAGTACGAGGGCCGGCCTCTGTTCGATGTGGCGGCGCTGGATGAAGACTACCTGGTTTGGATTCAGGAGAAGGCCGATTTCCCGAGACACGTAAAGAACCTTTGCAAAGGCGCGTGCTCGGGCATCCCCCGCGAGGAGTTCCGAAAGAAGGTCGCGGCACATTTTGGTGAACCGGAAGCCTCGGGCGCCTGAGGTTTGCGCCTGAAGGCCGGACCCGGTCGTCGCAAGCGGAAGTATCTTGGGCGATGGGCATTCCTGCGACTCGACTGGCGGCACTGGTTCTGTGCGGATGCGTGCTCTCCGCGCCTCAGGTCCGTGGCCAGGCCCGGTCCGTTGAGGACGCAGCCCGCTCCCTGGCCCTGGCGACGGAGCTTCGAGCGGCAGAGTTGCACGACGCAGACGCGAACGCCGCGTTTCTCCTCCGATTCCCCGAGCTGAGTGCCGGTCAGCTGCCTGGAGGACGCTTCGAATTGCTTCGGCTCGTCGACGGACATCCTGTGCTGCGGGGCACGCACAACTATGCGGCCGGTATCTCGATCCGGGTGGCCGACGTGCGAGCCGGCGGATGGGTCGGCACGGATCTGCGCGGCCGCAATCGGGTGGTGGCCATCTGGGACGCCGAGACTGCCCTGACCTCCCATGTAGAGCTCGCCGGTCGCATCACCGTACGAGATGGCTCCGAGTCGGCCTCCCACGCCACCCACGTGACGGGCACCCTGGTTGCTGCGGGAGTTCGCCCGGAGGCGGAGGGCATCGTCCCGGAGGCCCTGGTGGATGCCTGGGACTGGCAGAATGACAGTTCGGAAATGGCCACGGCGGGAGCGAACGGAACGCTGGTTTCCAACCACTCCTACGGCACGTTCGGAGGATGGGTCAACGACCTCCGTGGCACCGGCCGATGGGCCTGGATGGGCGATCCATCGATATCGCAGATGGAAGACTACCGGTACGGCTACTACGGAGACGAGGCGGCCGCCTGGGACGCCATCGCTCATGCTTCCCCGCACTATGTCATCGTAAAGTCTGCGGGTAACGAGCGGGCTGACAGGGGACCTCCGGCCGGGGCGCCCCACGACGTGTTCTCGGATGGCTGGATCATCAGCAACGTTTCTCGCGAGCCTGATGGAGGGCAAACTGGCTTCGACTCGATTCTGGACGCCGGCATTGGCAAGAACGTGCTGACCATCGGCGCGGTAGAGGATCTCCCGGGGGGCTATGCGGGCCCGGAAGACGTGGCCATGAGCACCTTTTCGGGGTTCGGTCCTACCGATGACGGCCGCATCAAACCCGATCTCGTTGCCAACGGGACCTCCGTACTCTCATCAGTTGCGGGAGACGAGATGGCGTATGCCCACTCCTCCGGCACGTCCATGTCGACACCTGTTGCTGCAGGCGCGGTGGTCCTGGTTCAGGAAGCGTTTGAGCAGGTGCTGGGAGCCGTTCCACTCTCCTCGATGGTGCGAGCAATCCTGATTCATGCTGCCGACGAGGCGGGCACCTCACCCGGACCAGACTATCGATTCGGGTGGGGGCTCATCAACGTTGCACGGGCCGTTGCGCACATTCAGGCGGCAGGCAGCAAACCTGAGCGCATCATCACCGGCGTCGTGTCTCCGGGTGAAACGGTGCGTGTCCCCATACAGGTCGGGCAGGACGGGCTGCTTGAAGCCACGCTTGCCTGGACGGACCCCGCGGCCGAACCGGAGACGCCACGACTGAACAGCACGACATCAAGGCTGGTGAACGACCTCGACCTGGTCGCCTCGGGTTCCGGGGGCGACGTGTATCCATGGACGCTCAGCCCTGCCCAGCCAAATGCTCCTGCGATCCGCGCTCCCAACCGAGTGGACACCGTGGAGCGCATCTCCGCTGGGGTAGCACCCGGCAGCTACGTGCTCACCGTCACTTCGCGAGGATCCGACGCGCAGGAGTTCTCCCTCGTCACCGGTGCGGCGCCAGACGGGAGCGCAAGTCGCGGCTGGGTATCCGGCCGGGTGGTCGTGGGGTCGATCGGCGTCGGCGGGGTCACCATTTCCGCAGGCGCCGCACAGACTGCTTCTGCCGCGGACGGCTCCTTTGTTTTTCCCGACCTGCCTGCCGGTCGCACCGCGGTAGTTCCACAGCCGGGTCTTCGATTCCAGCCCGACACCCTCTGGCTGGACGTGGGGACGGAGAGTTTTGCGCAGTTCTCAGCCCCGGCCGGGGCCCACGTCGAGAGCACCGAGTTCTTCTTCTCACCCGATCTGCTGACAAGCACGGAGAGCGGGTCGCGGCTGCCCGTGTCGACTCCGGTTCCGGGAGGTGTTTACGGTGCCGAAGTGTCCGTGCGCGCGATGGCCGGGATCGACCTGCAGGGAGGTCGGGTGTCACTGAAGCTCGAGAATGTCCCTGGACTCGCGCCGTGGCTCGGAGATCAGGCCAACCGATTGGCAGCAACGGGTGCCTGGTATGCGCTGTCCTCGAGCGAGCCGGGGTTATACAGGCAACGCGTACCCATTGTGTGGCTGTCCCCTGATGCTTCCTCGGGGCCCGTTCGCATCCCCTATTCCATTTCGGACCGGTCTTATCGCCTCGTTGCGGCGGATACAATGTCCTGGCAGATTGCCGGCAGCGACACGTTGGCCCCCCTGATCTATGCCAGTATTCCCGTCGAAGGCCGAGCGTACGCTGCTCCCGGCTCGGAAATCATCCTTAGGGCGGACGTTCTCGACCCGAGCGGACCGACCACCGTCACTGCTCTCATTTCGGAGCGGGACGGCGGAGGCTTTGTGCGCGCTCTGCCGCTGAAAGACGAAGGTGACTGGGTCGGCACGGGTGATGCGGTCCCTTCTGATCGGCTGTTCAGTGGCCTGTTCTCGCCCACGAGACCTTCCGAGTATCGAGTCGACTACCGGGCCGTGGACGCCCTGGGGAACGCATGGACTCGCTTCGGTGCCTGGCATGTCTCTTCCCGCCCCTTCCTGAAAGAAGCACCGGTGATCCTGCTGACGTGGTCCGAGCGGGAAACCCGGACAGACGCGCACCGGAGTGCGCTGGCTCAGGCCGGGGTGGCTCACGACTTCTGGGAGTTCGATGTACGGAGCCAGATTCCTGATTCAACAGCCTCCGCCTATGAAGTCGTCATATGGAGCTGGGCAAACCGGACGCTCAACCGGCCGGAGGACACGGCGCTGCTCGGCGCGCTCCTTGTCCAGGGTCATCCCCTCGTCCTTATCGGCACGGCGACGACCACCGACGACCTTGTCCAGCGGGGAATGACACACGGCGAGACTCGCCAGGTGACGATGGTGAACGGCGCCCCCGCAAGTCCGGTGTGGAACGGTTTCAGGGCCACCCTGCCACACGCGCCGGCCGTGCCCCGTTGGATCGGCGGCGAGGCGCTGGTCTCCGACGGCGACGGGGTGCTCGTCGCCCGCATCGACGGTGCGGTACTTTCCACGGTATCGCCGGAGCACCTGGAGGAGTGGCAGCGGCCGGACTTTATGCGCCGTCTGGTGCTTGAGGCTGGGGGGAATCCGTCGCTGGTGGGCGTAGAGCGCGCGCCTGCCGAGTTGGCCTCACGAGTTAAGATGGCCGGGCCCTTCCCGAATCCCGCCCGGTCGGCAGCCTCGGTCCGTATCGACGTCGACAGACCTGCCGACATCGAGATTACGCTGTTCGATCTTCTCGGTCGTCAAGCGGCCACCGTGCATCGCAGCATCCTGGGCGCCGGCACTCACGATGTTCGACTCCAACTGGATGGCCTGACGGCAGGCGTGTACCAGGTGGTTGCACGCACGGGAGATGTCGCGACGTCTGCGCCCCTTGTATTGGTGCGATGATCCTGTTTACCACTGCACGCACGGTTGTCCGCGAGATGGATGCCTCCTACCTGGACCATCTGGTGAATCTCGACTCGGACCCGGAGGTCATGCGGTACATCAACGGCGGCAAGCCCACGTCTCGCAATCGAATGGCCGAGAAGCTGGCAGACTGGACGGCTCACTACCGCGCCGCACGGCCCGGCGGATTCTGGGCGATACACCTTGCGTACTCAGATCGCTTCGTGGGCTGGGTGCACCTGAAGCCGGACTGGGCGGACAGAGAGCTTGACGAGTTGGGCTATCGGCTGATCCGGGAAGTATGGGGATCGGGAATTGCTACCGAGGTGGCCTGCGGCATGATCGATCATGCCCTGCATGAGTGGGGCCGAGAATCAGTCGTCGCGAGGACCCTGGCGGCAAACCGGGCTTCGCGCCGGGTCATGGAGAAGGCGGGCATGCGGTTCGAGTTCAGTTTTACCTATCCACCGGAGGTGCTGCCGGGATGGCCGGTCGAGCGTCGCGCCGCCGTTCGCTACAGAATTGACACATAATGTTGTCGGGTTTGACAGAACCAGCCCGCATACACCCTGTAGATCCGGAAACTCACAACGGAAACACCATGTCTGCACGAGCACTTCCCCAACTGCTTGTCCTCGGCCTGTTCCTGGCTGGCACCGCGGCGGCCCAGGGCCGACTGGATCCGGACGCGATGCGCGAACGCATGAAGGCCCAGATTGAGGAGACGGTTGCAGCCCTGGAGCTGACCGGAGACAAGGCCGAAAGCGTGCGCGCCATTCTCACCAGCCAGGCCGAAAAACGCACGACGATGATGCAGGAATTGCGAGAGCGGCGAGGCCAGGGTCAGGGTCAACGACAGGGACAGGGACGGAGAGGTGGTATGCGCGAACAGCTTGCGGCTCTCGATGAGGAAACCACCACCATGCTCTCCGAGGTGCTGACCAAGGAAGAGGTCGAGAAATACGCCGAACTACAGGCTACGAGACGGGCCGCTCGCGGCCGAGGAAGGGTTCCGGTAGGCTGACGGCGCCGGGATCACTCTTTATTCGGGACTGCCGGGAAGGGCAGCCTCCAGCGACTTAGCGCGCGACACTGATCAGCGTGGACGTCCCCCGCTGGTCCACCAGTAGATAGATGCCCGCCGGCACCGGCCGATCCGAGCCATCCCGCAGTGACCACGTCATGCCGGATAGCGTCGCGACGTGCCGACCCAGCACGTCGAAAGCCCGGACGGCCCCCTGGCCCCCGGTCACCGAGACGGTAGAGTGCGCCGGATTCGGGAATGCGCTCAGGGTGGCGCGGGAAGTCGGCACGGTCTGCTCTACCGAGACGGAGGCGCCGACCTCCAGGGAGGCCTCCGCAATCGTCTCCGGTGTCATGTCGCGACCTTCATACATGCGTGCGAAACGCCTTGTGTCAGCCGTATCCCAGGTCAGCATTTCGTCAATGAAGGACGGCGCCAGACTCTGGTAGCGCAACCAGGCCGAGACGTGATAGCTGCCATCCGGCAACGCGGCACGGTACTCAAGGCGATCCAGGCCATCGCCCGCTGCGAAATCATCGTCAGAAGCGGCGCGACCGTGCACAGCCGTGTCCTCGGACCACGGCCCCGTTGGCAACCAGCCTGTCGGAGGAATACGGTTGTCCTTGAGGTAGCCGGATGCACGGAGAAGTCCGTAGGTGGGGGACCCGTCCGGGTCGCCCATCACGGACTCATAAACCTGAGTCTCCGACTCCGAGCGGATGTGCTCGAGGTGGGGCGCGGGGTATCCGGCCTCATGCTGCAGCCTTCCTGAATCCGCATCCCACCCGCCGGAATGGAAGACCTCATCCCCATCCGCACTGGTGATTTGCAGTTCCAGCCAGGCGCGTCGACTGGGATACCCCGTGGGCAGCTTGTGACCGCTCAGGTTGGTGACCGTGACCGTGATCGCGAGCGTATCTCCCTGCCACGCTGGTGAGAGATCCAGCGACGCGGCACTCTGCAGCATGCGTCGCGTGCGGGCAATGGTTGAGTCGAAATGCACAGGCTCTGCCGTCACACCGAGCGAATCTCCGTGGTCCCGCAGCATGCCGAGCATGAATGCGTTGCCTCCTACAAATTCATGGCGATAGAAGGGCTCTCTGCCATCCAGGCCTTTGGGCGTGTTTGAGATGGGGATCTGACCTGGCTGCACGGGCATGTGACAGGTCTGACACTGGGTGTTCGAACCGGGGTACGACGAGTTGAGCCACTCCAGGTAGGGTGTCTGCTCCGCAATACGCCCAACTACCTGACCCGAGGCGTCGACCGCATCGGTGTACAGCGTGTGACAGGTAGCGCACAACGCCGAACGGTTCATGTGCTCGCCGTATTTGGGCTCGTAGCCGGACATGGCCAGCATTGGCCAGGCGAACGGCTCGGTGTAGGGGCCGTAGATGGTCTGGTCGTGGCTGATCTCGAACCCGCCGGAAAAGCTCTCCGGGGTGCCGAGGTTGTCGGACAGGATCTGGTGGCAGACGGTACAGCTGACGCCGTCCAATGCCAGCTCATCGTCATCCAGTTGCTCCATGCGGAAGCTGCTCTCACCGGATGCCAGCGCCTCGGCGCGACCCATCGGTGCATGGCACTTGGCGCATTTGTCTTCGATGGCCGCCTGGAGCCCTGGATTTGCGGCCACCTCGGCCGACACTTTGGCGCGCCAGAACGGATCCTTGGACGCGTTGGCCATCATCGTGCTGCGCCAATACGTAG
The DNA here is from genome assembly GCA_017643395.1 of Rhodothermales bacterium. Lineage (NCBI taxonomy): Bacteria > Pseudomonadati > Rhodothermota > Rhodothermia > Rhodothermales > Rhodothermales bacterium. The sequence goes on from JAEPNP010000002.1 coordinate 361,441, forward strand.
GAGGAGACACGTCATTGCCGTTTTCATCCCGTAGATCGGGACGGCCGTCTGAGGACGGGGTGTGGCAGGTAGCACAGTTGCCCGATCCCGAAAAGATACTTCCCTGCCCCCTTGCCAGGTCCCTGGAGCCATGCGAAACCGCCAGCCAGGCTCCCAGCAGGAGCGGCAACGAGACGGCTATTGGGAGTATGGTTCGCACGGCCATGGGTGGGATCTACCTTTCGGAGCAAGTATCGACCCGATCCGGCCACTCCAAAGGCGCCATGGACAGCCTGAACCGCCGGGTAATCCGGGCTAGTCGCCCGAGGGTTCTTTTGCGAGGCCGCCATCTCCGTCACCCCCGAAGAGTTGCGGTACCGGGCGCAGCTCCACCGCGTTGATTCTTCGCGGTGCTGCGTCGACGGGCTCCACGGCATCCATCTGCTTCGAGGAGCCACTCCCGAGATCCCTGAAGCGACGAGCTGAGACCAGCACGCGCGACTCCAGGGTGCCCACAGCGCGGTTGTAGTTGCTGATAGCGGTGCCCAGCCCATTTCCCACCTTGGCAAAGTGCTCGGCCATGACACAAATGCGATCGTAGAGCTCCTGGCCCAGCGAACTGATCTGTCGCGCATTCTCGGCCACCTGTTCCTGTCGCCAGCCGTAGGCCACTGCCCGAAGCAACGCGATGAGGGTCATGGGAGTCGCGACAATGACGTTGTTGTCTATGCCGTACTCGAAAAGCCCGGGGTCCGTCTGGAGGGCAGAATAGTAAAACGACTCACCCGGCAGGAAGAGGACCACCATATCCGGCGTCGTATCGAATTGGTCGAAGTACGCCTTGGCGCCCAACTTCCTGATGTGCTCGCGCAGCTGCGAAACGTGACGCCGCGACTCTGCCTTGCGCGTTTTCTCATCCTCCGCCTCAATGGCCTCCAGATAGGCCTCTAGCGGCACCTTGGCGTCTACGACGATGATGCGGTCTCCCGGGAGCCGTACGATCAGGTCGGGCCGGAGTCGGCCGTCGGCGGTCGACACGGTAGGCTGTTCATCGAAGTCGCAGTAGCTGACCATGCCAGCCAGTTCCACGACGCGCCGGAGTTGAACCTCCCCCCATCTGCCCCGCACGGCCGGCTTGCGAAGCGCGTTGACCAGATTGGATGCCTCCTTCTGCAATTTGACCTGCGACTCCCCCAGGAGTCGCACCTGCTCGGAAAGCGAAGCATACGTCTCGGTTCGCTCCTTTTCGACCGACGACAGGTGCTGCTGCACGGCCTCCAGGGACTTGCCCAGGGGCTGAACCAGTTGTTGCATCTTCAGGCGGCGCTGCTCTCCCTTCTCCTCGGCCCGCAAAAGCATGCCGTCGAACTGCGACCTGGCCAGTTCCATGAACGACTTGGCGTTTTCGTCCAGAGCCTTGCGAGACAGGGCGTCAATCTGGTGCATCCAGGCCTGCTGCGCCTCCGCGAGCGCCTCGATCTTCTCCTGGTCGGCCCGTCTCTCCACGTTTCGCGCCGTGCGCTCTGCCGTGAAGGCCTTGTCCAGATCCACGTACTCCTGCTCTCGAATCTGGAGTCGATCTCTGAGATACGCCTCCGCTTTTCGCACGTGCTCGAGATCCGCTCTCATGCGGGCGGCCTTTGGGCGCTGCAGCATCCAGACGAGGAGAGCTCCGGCCGCGGCAGCTACTCCGAGCATCGACAAGGTGGTGAGATCCATTTCGGTCCAGGCTGACGGCACGGGAAAAGTCCCTGTCTGCAACCTAAAGCCGAGGGGTGACAGTTATCTGTCACATCCTCCTAGCGACGGTACAGAAAGCGCAGCATGTCCGGAAAACGCGCCGCCCAGGCCAACTCATTGTGCGAGGCGCCAAGCGCCTCCACGAAGTAGGCATCGCTCGGGTCATCCACCCTCTCCGACACCACCAGGTGCAGTTCACGCGCGTCCGAAACCATGCCCGCAGCCTCGTCAGAGCCGACGTCGATCCAGATCCGCATCCCCGACAAATCCGCGTTGGCCGCATCGTCCAGAATGAACCGCTCGTCCCACCAGACGGACGGGGATGCCACGAGCAGGCCGTCAAACTGCCCAGGATAGCGAGTGGCCAGATAGATGGTGAGTAGCCCGCCCAGTGAAGCACCGCCAAGAGAAGTCCGCTCAGGATCCGTCCGGTAGGTCGCGTCGATGAAGGGTTTGAGATCCTCGAGAAGGAATCGGCCGAAATCGTCCGCAAGCCCACCCCCCTGGGTCATGAGCGCACTGAACTGCGAGACCCGACCCGCCTGCACAATCGTCGGGCTGAAGTAGATCCCCTCCCGGGGTACGAACAACTCGTCTCCTTCCGGCTCGAGCTCTGTCCAGACATCCTCATAGGGCAACTGGACCTTCAGATCGCCCTCGATTTCGCGGAAGGACAGGCTGAGGTCCGGCTCCATGACGGTCGTGTAGTCACCGACCCATCCCCTTCCTCCTTCCACGCGCCGGAACTCCCACTGCCTGCCGCCGGGCGTATACTCGCGCGTGCGGTTCGCGGGGCTGGCGAAAATCCCGACAATGATGACCGGCTCGATAATGCCCCGTGCGATGAGCCGCTCCGCCGTCTCGTCGGCGGACCACTCATACCCGGAGAGACGCTGGTCAAACAGATGTTGACCGTCCATCATATACAGGACCGGGTACCTCCTGTCTCCGTCATCGTATCCGGGAGGCAGATATACCATGAACTGCTTCTCCTCCGGCAGAAAGCTGGTCGAAAAGCCCTCATGGGTGCGCACATCGCCCACGATTGTCGGTTCAAGCTGCTCCGGCGGATCGTTGAATACACGCCGGACCTCCACATCGCCGCTCTCCCGACTGATCAGTCGATCCCGGCCTTCCTCCCAGCCTTCGTTGGAGTTGCCGGGCCGGTCGATCTTGAACTTGTAGCGCAAGGGCTCTCCGGCGCGGGCGACTTCTATGCGGACCTCGTAGACGCCGTCGTTGTCCAGGTCGGTGGCGAGCACGCTTTCACTCCACTCCAGCGGCTCCACGCTGCCGCGCACACCGACCGCGTCAGTTCGAGGGTCGAACACACCCTCGGCCGTGGCGGGATTCATGTCGACCCGGAAGTGAACCTGAATGGTCGCCTCCGGCGCCTCGCACGCCGCAAGGAGCAAGACGGCCGAAACGAATAGAAGACACTGGCGGAACCGCATAAGGCAAAATAGAAAATGCCGCCCCGCATATACGGGCCGGCATTTTCAAGGTTAGACGATCATTTCTGAGTCGGACCCCTCTTCCGACCAAGAGCCGAGTCGCCGAACCTGAGGTTGAGACAGTTCCGGTGTCTCAGAGGTGTCTCACGTGTGTCTCACGTGAGACACCTCGGGGCAGCTACCTGAGGTGTACACAGGCAGTAGTGGTGTTACCGGGGACGCCGCTGACGCAGCCTTCTGGCGATGAGATGGCCTGTAGCGCCTGTTCTGCGCTCATGTCTCCATCTCGAGCCATGACTGCCGCGATGGCCCCGGCTACATGCGGGACTGCAAAGGACGTACCCGATCCCAGCAGCAGGACGATTTTTTTCTTGCTGATCTTGCCGAGCGACAGGATGTCTTCTCCCGGAGCGTAAATGTCGACTTTCTTCCCGTAGTTGGAGAAGGAGGAGTGTTCATTGTTCGGTCCGTGGGAGCCCACCGTAATCACGCCGCGCGCATGAGCCGGCGTAACCTTGTTGGCGTTCAGACCGTCGTTTCCGGCCGATACGACGACAATTATCCCTGCCTTGTGGGCAGCCGTGAACGCCTTGTCGAGGGCCGTCTTCCACGTCACGCCGATGTAAGCACCAAAGCTGGCCGAGATGATCATCGGCGTGGACGGATTGGCCTCTTTCTCCTCAATGATCTGGTTGATGGCATCGATCACAATGGACATCGACGTCATCCCGAACTTGTTGAGCACCACCATGTTATGCACGGAGACACCCGGCGCGACACCAATCACGCCGGTGTTGTTGTCCAGTGCACCGGCCGTACCGGCGATGTGGTAGCCGTGCGTGAAGACGTCCTTGCCGGCACGCTTTACGAACTCCCGCTCCTCCACCAGATTGACGTCGTCCTCATTGACGCGGGTGTCGAGGACGTACAGATGCACGCCCTGCATATCCGCCTCGGTAACGCCTGCCAGGGGCGCGTTGATGTGCGGCACGCCCCAGGGCGTAGTCTGGTTGTTGCTTGCCGGCGACATCGTGACGCTTTCGGCCTGAACACGCAAATCCGGCTCGATTTCGGCCACCTCCGGAGAGGCCAGCAGCGCGTTCAAAGCGGGCATGACGATGTCGTCTCCCGCCTGGAGGTTGAAGGCCTTCTTGATAGCCTTCTTGTCGAACTGAACAGCACTGGACAACTCCAGGATCTGCCCCCCCGTGCTGTGACGCTTCAGGAAGTTGTGGCGCTTCAGGAAGTTGTGACGCTTCAGGAAGTTGTCGGCGAGAGACTCATTCGAGTCGAAATACCGAATAATGATGCGAATTTCGTCAGGATCGTCCTTGCCCGCCTCTGTCTCGAGGGCGGTCTGTGCAAGCAGATGTCCGTTGACCAGCTTGGGGTCGCCGAGCACCTGTTCCTCGAGCTCAAGGGGGGTGAATTCGGGGGACGCGATCGGTTCAACACATCCGGACGCGACGAAAACGGCCGCAACCAGTGCGGCGGTGGAAGCACGGCGAATCATGGCCGGGTGGGGGTATGTGGGGGTGGTGGGGTCCGAACCCTAGTACAAAGCAGGTGCCAATTCAAATCGACCATATCGACCAGGTCGGCAATGGCCAGCGATCCAAGTATCTATTAATCCGTAATTTAAGCACCAGAAACCCAAGCAAATGCCAACTTTTTCTTTCGACGAACCGAAATCGGTCGCTGTCCGGTAAGGTTTTTGAGTAGCGAGGTTCACCCACCAACCTCCCCCATGCTGATTTCACTTCTCTGTCTGCTGTTGCCCCTGGCAGCAGCAGAGCCGGCCAAGTCCCTCGATCCGGACAAGTCCATCAGGCAGTTCGTCATGGACACCTGGACCATGGAAGAGGGCCTTCCCAACAACGCGGTCGGAGCCTTGCTCCAGACCAGCGACGGTTATCTGTGGGTCGGCACGGACGCCGGCCTGGCTCGCTACAACGGCATCACCTTTACCAGCTTTGATCGCAATCCAGCCTTCTCCTCACACGAGGTTAGAAGTCTGGCAGAGTCCGGAGAGGGCGCCTTGTGGGCAGGCACGCTCACGGGTGTCGTGGTGGTCGATCGCTCGGGAGCGCGGCCGTTGGAGGCACTGCCACGAAGCGTGCGCGTCGAAGCCCTCGTCCCGGCGGACGATGGCGAGGTGTGGGTCGGGACGTGGAGCAACGGATTGTACCGATGCCGGGAGGACGCGTGCAGCCACCAGGGAGGCGCGGACATAGGCCGCATTCAGGGGCTGCGTCTGGGCAGCGGCACGCTTTGGATCGGGACCGAGTCAGGCCTCTTCCGTCTGCGTCCGGACGACGATGGGCCCCAGCCGGTCGCCAACGGCCTTGTGGTCTCGGCGATGGATGTGCTACCCGGGGGCGACCTCCTGGTTACCGAGCGGGAAGGTGGGGTCCTGAGATTCGACAGTAACGGTCGCCGTGTTTCCCGCCCGGAGGATGCCAACTGGCCCACCGAGAGGGTGTGGGCCGTGCTTGCGGATCGCGAGGGTTCTTTGTGGTTCGGCGTAGAAGGCCGCAGTCTCCTGCGCATGTCCGGCACCACCGTCAATGCGTTCGGTCAGAAAGAAGGCCTGCCGGGAACGCGGGTGCTGTCCATCACGGAAGATCGAGAAGGCAGCGTCTGGGTAGGCACCGAGGGCGGCGGCCTTCTCCGCTTCCGCAATGGGGCCTTTACGACCATCGACAGCCAGTCCGGCCTTGCCGAAGAATACGTGACCACCGTCTCACAGGGACCGGATGGCGCCATGCTGGCCGGCACCTTCGGCGGGGGCCTGCACGTCCTGGACCCCGAGAAGTTGATGGTCCGCGAACGGATACGGGGGTTGCCTTCAGCCAATGTGACCGGAGTTCTGCCGGCGGCGGATGGGTCGATTCTTGTCGCGTCCATAGATGCCGGCGTCTCTCGGGTTGTGGGGTCTCGCGTGCGATCCATCCCCGGACTGCCCTCACAATCCGTCTATGCGCTACATCGCGCCCGTAATGGTGAGGTCTGGATCGGCACCGACGCCGGCCTGGTTCGCCTCTCGGACTCGGGGACGTCGGTATACACGGAAGACGATGGACTCGGCAGCAATTCCATCGTCGATATCGAAGACGACGGCGCAGGGCGCGTCTGGGTCGGCACCTATGGCGGCGGACTGACCGTGTTCAACCCGGACGGCACCACGCGCACCTACAACACGGAGGATGGACTCGACTCCGACATTGTCAGCGCGCTCCATCTGGACCGCGAAGGCGTGCTCTGGATAGGCACGCTCGAAGGGGGCCTCAGCATGCTGGACAACGGCCACATCGAGAATTTCTCTATTCGCGACGGCCTGTTCGACCGCTCCGTCTTCCAGATCCTCGAAGACGACTTCGGATTCCTGTGGATGGGCTCCAACCGCGGCATCTCCCGCGTTCGCAAGGCGGACATTCTCGCGTATCGAAACGGAGGTCTTCCGGCCATTCCCCACGAGGCGTTCGGTACGGACGATGGACTCAAATCGCCTGAAATCAACGGCGGCGCGCAACCTGCAGGCTGGAAGAGCACGGACGGTCGGCTCTGGTTTCCCTCCATCGCCGGCGTGGCCGTGGTGGACCCGTCGGACCTGAGCCGCAACACGGTGCCCCCTCCCGTCGTCATTGAACGCGTCGAGGCAGACGGAGTCGCTATCGCGGTCGGCTCCGAGGTCGAATTGGCGCCCGGCACGCGTCGGCTCGAGTTCAAGTTTGCGGCGCTCAGCCTCGTCGACGCCTCCGCCATCAAGTACCGCTTCCGCCTGCGCGGCGAAGAAACGGAATGGAATACGACGATGGCCGGAAACACAGCCACCTACACGTTCCTCGATCCAGGCACGTACACCTTCCAGGTGGCCGCAGCCAACAACGACGGCGTCTGGAACGAGGACGGTGCCTCGCTATCGTTCACGCTCAAACCCTATCTGTTCCAGACCTCCTGGTTCTGGATGCTCATCGCCTCTGCCGGATTCATGGCGGGGGCATGGTTCTTCCGCAGCCGCACCGAACAGTTGAAGCGGCAGCGCACTGAGCTTGAGCAAATGGTGGAGGAGCGTACGCGCGACGTCCTGGCTGCCCGTGACCAGATTCTGGCTCAGTCGGACGCGCTGCGTGCCTCCCTGCGCGACAAGGAGGTGCTGCTTCGCGAGGTGCATCACAGGGTGAAGAACAATCTGCAGATGATCTCGAGTCTGCTGCAGCTCCAGTCGCGGCAGGTCACCGACCACGAAACGAAGCTTCTTTTCGAGGAGTGCCGCAACCGCATCTATTCCTTCTCCATGGTGCACGAGCGCCTGTACCGGTCCAAGGACATGGCGCACTTTGACTTTGTGGAATACCTCAGCGGCGTTGCGCACGCCCTCGTTCGGTCCCATCACCGCCGAGACCGCGAAATCGAACTGGAGGTTCGAGTCGATCCGGGTGACATGGATGTGGACAAGGTCATTCCCTGTGGACTGATAGTGACCGAATTCGTGACCAACGCACTGCGCCATGCCTTCAACTCGCAGGCGCATGGCACCATCTGGGTCAACTTCTCGCGTATGAATGAGACCGGTCTGCTTACTGTTGAGGATGATGGCCTGGGACTCTCGCCCGACATCAGTCAGGAGCGCCGGGATGGGCTCGGGCTGAATCTGGTCGATGCCCTGGTCACTCGTCTGAAAGGACATCTCCGTGTCGAAGCACGGCCGGAGGGAGGCACCCGTTGTGTGGTGCACTTTCCGCTGAGTGATGCCACCCCTGCTTTCCCTGCCGTAGAACGAACCACCGCCGCCGCTCTATGACCATGCGCAATCGCGTGATGATTGCTGAAGACGAGGTCTTCACGGCCCTGGAGCTCCAGTTTCACCTGGAGCAGCTGGGGTATGAGGTCGTCGATCTGGTGTCATCCGGCGAGCAGGCTGTTGAGCGTGCCGTCGACCTCAAGCCGGACCTCCTGATGATGGACGTGCGGCTCGAGGGCGACGTGGACGGCATTGATGCGTTCCAGCAGATCCGGGAGGAGCACGATGTGCCCGTCATCTTTCTGACTGCGTTCGGGGACGAGGAGACCATTTCTCGCGCCAAGGAATGCGGCGCCTTCGGATACATCCTGAAGCCCTTCAAGGAGCGCGAGCTTCGCGCCATGATTGAGGTCGCGCTCAACCGTCACGAGCGCCTGCACGACCTCCAGAAGAGCCATGACGACCTACAGGAGATCCTTGATGGATTGAGGGTCGGCACAGCGATGACGGACGAAGCCGGCCGCATCACATTCATCAGCAGGATCGCCATGCGCCTGCTGGGCATTGCCGAGGAGAAGGCACGCGGCAAGCTGTGGCACGAAGCGTTTCCGTTTAGCGTCGAAACCACCAACAGCCTGCGTGAAATCGCCTCCGCGCCGGACCCGACTGGACTCCAGAAGGTGTCCACGACGGTCAAGCATCGTAGCGGGCGCTCGTTCTACGTCGAGGTTGACGTGCAGCCGGATCCTCGCAACAGCCTGCGACGCATTTTCGTGTTCTACGACGTCACAGAAGTCCACGACCTGCGGCGTCAACTCAACGAGGACTCGCGTTTCCACGATCTCATTGGTGAGAGCGTCTCCATGCAGGCTGTCTTCTCACAGATTGAAACCGTCGGGGCGCTTGACACGACCGTTCTTATCGAGGGCGAGACCGGAACCGGCAAGGAGCTGGTAGCTCGAGCCATCCATCGGTCAAGCCGCCGAGCAGGCGAGCCTTTCGTCGCAGTCAACTGTGCGGCCCTGACCGAATCCCTTGCGGCCAGCCAGTTGTTCGGTCACAAGAAGGGCTCGTTCACGGGCGCAGTAAGCGACGAGCGCGGGTTGTTCGGCGCAGCCAACGGAGGCACCTTGTTTCTCGACGAGATCGGCGACATCCCCATGGACGTGCAGGTCAACCTGCTTCGTGTACTGGAAGAGCGTGCCGTGACCCGAGTAGGAGAAACGCACCAGCGCAAGGTGGACGTACGCATCGTCGCCGCCAGCCACCGCAATTTGCCGGCGGAAGTGGAAGCCGGGCGTTTCCGCGCCGACCTGCTCTATCGGATTCGCGTGGCCCGGATCGACCTTCCGGCCCTCCGCGAGCGTACCGGTGACATTCCCATCCTTGTGCAGAGCTTCCTTTCCAAATTCTCCAGCCGGATCGGCAAGGAGGTCACCGGGATCAGCTCCTCGGCAATGCGGGCACTGATCGACTACGCCTGGCCGGGAAACGTTCGGGAGCTTCGTAATGCTGTCGAATATGCTGTGATCCGGTGCCCGGGCTCGGTCATCCAACCCTCGGAACTGCCGCCCGAGATCCGGAGTCGCCCCGAGGTCATTGCCCTACCGGTTACCGGCGGCAGCCCCAGGGAACGCCTGGTTGCCGCGCTGAACCATACCAACGGCAACAGGAAGGCCGCGGCGGAACTGCTGGGAATAAGCAGGGCCACGCTCTATCGCCGCCTGGCCGAAAACGGAATCGACTGAGGAGGCAGCAGGAGTCCGGGCATTCCCGGTCTCTACGCTGGGCCCCCGATCGACTCCTTCCGCCAACCGCTCGGGTAGTCGCTACGATCATTCCGGGGGGAATCCCGTGGACCTGCCGCCGAGGCCGTGATGCCCGGCACCTCGGAGTCTGGATGCGCATCCCCCGTCGGCCGCTGGGATCCACGTCCTACGTGGATCTCCTTAGGTGTTGTTTCTGCATGCTTTACGTAAAAACACCCGGTTGTACGTAGATACCCGCATAGTCGATGGTGGAACGACTGTGTCGCATGGACAGACACGTGAGACAGGTTTGACACACTCCGTTTTTTGCCCGTCCCCACGGATTTCCCGGGCACCCTCCATTTTGTCCACAAAATGCCGGTTTACACTGTTACTTCAAAAAACTGGCACGGTGTTCGTAGTAGCGATGGCTCGAACCGACGTGTTTCACCCCCCCACCACCCCCATGTTTTTTGCGGACCCCCACCCCGCGGAAGACGGATTTGTCGCCGTACATGAGACGTACTCTCGTACGATCGTGTGTAGCGCGAACGGTTTTTCGCAGGAGTCCCCGTTTCGTCAGATAAAGAGTGCCGTCCTTGGATATGGCAAGGATCGAGGACCGGAGCCTAACCGAGCCACCTCCGTCCTGCCTCCGAATCTTCCGGCGCCGAGAAAGCCAGACGGATCCGCCATCCCGATCGTCGCCGTTCTCAGCGCGAACGAATCCGGGCGAATCAATATGCTGGCCGGCCGCATTGCCGACTGCCTGGCGAACCGTGGCCTGAGGGTCGCCGTTTCTCGATTGACGGGCACCAGACGCACCGCGCTCGCAGAATCGTGCAACTGGGTCGTCACGCGAGACCTCCTGGACTACGGTTACCTCAGCACCCAGCACCTGGATGGCCGGGAGCTTGAGCGGCTGTTCGCTGTCCAGCTCTCCGACCTTGCTGCCGCCTCCCCGGATGTCATCGTGATGGAGCTCGAAGGCACACTGTGGCGGCAGGACGTGCGCATCATGCTCTCCATCATTGGTGCCACGCGTGCCGCGAGCACCGCCGTGATCTCCGCGGTCGAACCCGGAGCGGCACTGCTCGGTCGTCAAATGGCGGAACAGGCCGGACTCGACGTCGCCGCGTTCTGGTCTCCGCGAGCCGATGCCGGCAGCCTCAAGAGAGACAGCCGCATTCGAAAGTCGGGCATTCGAGTCTGCAGCCGTGGCGCCGCCACATGCGCAGCACGAGCCATCACTGCCACGCTTCGACGCCGCTGGGTCCCGCTGGGCAACGGTCTGCTCAATCGCCCGACACTAGCGGCGGCCGCCTGAGGAATCGCTACTGACATTCGCCTCGCCCTACACCTCTTCCCGGCGAGGTGCCCCCGAAACGCTAGTGGGTGGCTGTTTCGGGGCCATATGGGGCCCGATCCATTGCGGATCGGGCCCTTGATCTTTTTGCGGTGCGCCTCGGGCCCGGGACCGTGAGCCCGTGCGGGGGCCCGCGGTTGCCGCCGTATTTCCTCCCGCTATGGGCTACCGTCCCGTCTCCGGGAGAGTCGTCTCTTGCAATAACGGCTATACCCTTTGCCAGCCGTCGGGGCTCCCAGGCTCCCAGGCTCCCTGCGGAACCGGCGCCTCGTTAGGCGTGCTCCTCGGACCTGGACCGGGACGGCGGCTCGACGGAGACCGGACTATTCGGTCTACGGGTGCTGGCGCCCTGTGCAGCCTCATCGAAATAGGGCTGTGGCGTGAAAATGGTCTCCTGTGCGAATGCGGGTGCTGCCGGAGGATCGACGGCGTAGGGCGAGGCGGGACGTGCTGGCGGCGGGACTCCCCCGCCGGGCGGGCTGCCGAACGTGCCGGTGGCGGCGGCGGGCCGTGCGGGCGCCTCCGGCTGGAAAATGGTGGCTTCCTGGGGTGCCTGCATCTGGAAAACGGCAGGGCTGCGCACGTACGTGGGCCGCAAGGGGGTATTGGGTCGATTCTCCGGCTCCTCGTCCAGGCTCGGCTGGATGGCATAGGTGGATGCCGCGACCGCGCCACCGAAAGCTCCGAACAGCACGGTGCTGGCGATCAGAATCGTGTAGCGTGCGATGCGACCGGGCCACTCGAGACCGTCGCGGCCCTCATCCCGAGCGACCATGTCTAGCAGACCGTCCCAGATGCCGTAGATGGTCGCATAGATATAACGAGGAATCGGGTCCAGGTAGTCCACGCCGGCCTGGTCCCCCCCCAGTGCGGTGTACTCGACCAGCAGGTCCACAAGGATGACAATCAGGGCCGCGACGAACCCTACCTTGGCACCGAGCTTGAGCCCCCTGACGGACTCCAACCGGTTGTCGTTGGCCTTTGCAGCCTTGGTGCCTGCCACAAAACCGCCCAGAACGACCCCAAAGCACAGGAAGCCGTTGACCCCCCGGATGGGCAGGGGCCAGGCGATCGAAAACACAAGCACGACGGCAACGCCCGTGATCAGCGGTCCCACGGCGAAGCTGGTCTACGCAGCGACGCCCGTTTCTGGCTGGCGGCGCTGCAGGTGTACATCGGCACGACCGGGTTTTGGCGAAACCCCGCCGTCACAAGACTTTAAATAAAAGCGGACGCTTCGCGCAAAACAAATCCTTACCGTGCTATTCGCGCGAATCCGAGCGCCGAGAGGCCATTATCTGCACGTGAATTGAAGCGACCGTACTACGTCTACGTGATCCGGTTGAACCCTGCCGTCCTGGATCGGTCCGGCTTCAGGAAGCGCAACCCGAGGTACCGCGCCGGACGCCCCTGCGCCTACGTAGGCAGTTCGGTGCGCCCCCCAGACGAGCGCTTTGACCAGCACAAACAGGGGTACAAGGCCAATCGCTATGCGCGGGAGTTCGGCGAGTGCCTCTTGCCCGACGTGTTCAGTCGCTACAACCCCGTTCCGTCGCGGAAGGATGCCCTGGAATTGGAAGAATACCTGGCCCAGCGCCTTCGCGAGGAAGGCTGGGGGGTCTGGCAGGGTTGACCCCGCGGGGCCGCAGCCGCCTCAGACGTGCCCGGGCGGCTCGATCCGGTCCACTTCCCCACGAGCCAGCTTCTCCTGGTATTCGCTCCAGTTCATGCTGGGCAAACCGGAGTCCATCTCGACCATGCTGATGCAGCCGCTCACCGGGCAGACCAGAGAGCACAGGTTGCACCCCACGCAGGTGTCCTTTTTGATCTCGTATCGGTTTACGTAGCCGTGGCCTGCACCGGCCACGACCGTCTGCTTGCCGGACTCCATGACTGCCGTCGTACCCAGCCCGTTGGCCAGGAAATCAGCCAGCGGCACCTCTGTGCGCGAGATCGACTGATGCGCACCGTCCTCGCAGGCGATGTAACAGAGCCCGCAATGAATGCATGTATCCTGGTCGATGTCTGCAACGACCTTGTACCCAAGGTCCAGCTGATTCCAGGCACCGACTCGGGCCACGCTGGCCCCGACAAAGTCGTTCAGGGTTTCGAAACCCTTCTCGCGCATCCAGTTCTTCAGGCCGGACTCCAGTTGCTCCACGATGCGGAAGCCGTAGTGCATTGCGGCCGTGCAGACCTGCACATTTCCCGCACCCAGCAGCAGGAATTCCACCGCGTCCTGCCAGGTCTGCACGCCCCCGATTCCGGACACCGGCAGCCCGATATCCGGATCGGAAGCAATCTGCTGCACCATGTTGAGGGCGATAGGCTTTACGGCAGGACCGCAATAGCCGCCATGGGACCCGCGACCCGCCACCTGGGGCCTCGGTGCCAGCGTGTCCAGATCAACTCCCACGATCGAGTTGATGGTGTTGATCAGAGAGATCCCGTCGGCACCGGCCTTCGCCGCCGCCCGTCCGGGTCCACGGATGTCCGTGACGTTGGGAGTCAGTTTGACCAGAACAGGCGTCGAGGCCACTTCCTTGGCCCACTCCGTGACCATGCAGGTGTATTCCGGCACCTGACCCACAGCCGAGCCCATGCCACGCTCAGACATGCCATGCGGGCACCCGAAGTTGAGCTCCAGCCCGTCACAGCCCGTGTCCTCCACGCGACGAACCACGTCATGCCAGGCATCCTGGGTAGACTCCACCATCAGACTCACCACCACGGCGTGGTTGGGAAACTCGCGTTTGATGGCGCGGATCTCCTCCAGGTTGTCCTCCAGACTTCGGTCCGTGATCAACTCGATGTTGTTCAGGCCGACCATCCTGCGACCGTCGTAGTCGATGGAGCCGTATCGGGAGCTGACGTTTACAGCAGGCTCATGACCAACGGTCTTCCAGACCACGCCTCCCCAACCAGCCTCGAATGCCCTCCGGACCTGGTAGGCGGAGTTCGTCGGCGGACCAGAGGCCAGCCAGAACGGATTCGGGCTCCTGATTCCGGCCACGTCGGCCGTCAAGTCCGGCTGCTTCATGCCTTCAGGTATGCGTCTATGGCCTGGGCAGCATTCTTGCCGTCCTGGACCGCGTCAACGATTTCTGCGCCTCCACTCTCGCAATCACCCCCTACGAATACGCCTTGGCCGAGTCGCCCGAGCTGGTCCAGGATGGCCTCCTGTCCAAGGGCCATGATGACCATGTCGCAGGGAAGCACGCGGGTTGAACCAGCGTCCGAGAACGATTCGGGGTCCACCGGCTGTAGCCGAATGCCCTCGACATGCGCATTGCCTTCGAAGGCAGCAGGTCGCACAAACCAGTCAAAGACTACTCCGTCCTGCTTGGCCAGTTCGTACTCGTAGGCGAAGGCCGACATCTGCCCGGGACCACGCCGGTAGGCAATGGTAACCGTCTCGGCGCCCAGCCTCACAGCCTGGGTCGCGACATCGATGGCCGTATTGCCGGCTCCAACCACGACTACGTGGCGGCCGACCCGACACTCTGTCAGCGGACCAAGATGAGCCGGAAAAATGAAGTCCAGCGCTTCCACGATCCCCGGAAGGCCGGCACCCGGCAGATCCAGCGTACGCGTCTGGCCGAGGCCGACGGCCACAAACACCGCGTCGTACTCGGAGCGCAAAGTGGCCAGCCGCTCCGCATCAACATGCTCGCCGAGCCGGATGTCCACCCCCATTTCTTCGATGGGCTCAATCTCACTCAGGGCAAACTCGGTGGTCACCTTGTAGGGCGACAGCCCGAGGGTATTGAGCCCCCCCGCCACCTCGCGGGCCTCGAAGACCGCAGCTGCGTGGCCCATCTTGCGAAGCTCAAAGCCGCAGGTCAGGCCCGCTGGACCACCTCCGACGATGGCAACCCGTTTTCCAGTGTCCGGACCCGGTTCAAAGAACCGCACGGCACGAGCTGCGGCCGCATCGGTCGCAAAGCGCTGCAGACGGCCGATTTCAACCGGCTCCTTCAGCAGGGTCCGGTCTACGCACGCTCCTTCGCAAAGCACCTCCGTAGGACAGGCGCGCGCGCAGGAGCCGCCGAAGATGTTCTCTTCGAAGATAGTCTCGGCGGCACCCAGCGGATTGTCGTGCAGAATGTCCCGGATGAAAGACGGCACATCGATGCCGGTTGGACAGGCCCGCGTGCAGGGCGCGTCATAGCAGTAGAGGCACCGCGCGGCTGCCGCGACGGCCTCGTCCCTGGTAAGGGCCGGGTGCAGGTCTGAGAAATTCTGCGCCAGCTCCTCGGCGCCAAGTCGGGTTTTTTCGATCAACTCATCCAGTTGGCTTTGCCGGAAGCTTCCCACTTGGTGGTGATCTTCCTGGCCTTGGTCCAGAAGTCGATGGCCGTATTTCCGGTGATGTCTCCCCCGCCAAACGCGGATTCATTCCATCCCCCGAACGCGAAGGGCTCCC
This sequence comes from Rhodothermales bacterium, assembly GCA_017643395.1. NCBI lineage: Bacteria > Pseudomonadati > Rhodothermota > Rhodothermia > Rhodothermales > Rhodothermales bacterium. Next base: position 376,898 of record JAEPNP010000002.1, read on the forward strand.
GAGGCACCGGAACGCCGATATTGACACCGATCATTCCGGCACTGGCTCGATCTGCAAAGTACTGGGCCGTACCGCCACTTGAGGTGTAAATGGCCGCTGCATTGCCGTACGGATTGGCGTTCTCGATGGCGATGGCCTCCTCCAGCGTGTCACACCGAATCACTGTCAGCGTCGGGCCGAAGATCTCTTCGCAGGAAGCCTCGTGATCCGGCTTGGCATGGTCGATGATCGATGCGCCCAGATAGCGCCCTCCGGCCGGGGCGTCCGCTGCCACGGCTTTGCGGCCGTCCAGCGCCAGCACGGCACCACCGGCTTCCGCACGATCCAGGTAGCCCGTAATTCGGTCATAAGCCGCCTCGGAGATGATCGCGCCGATGTCACGGCCGCCCTCGAGGCGGGCCATGTGCTCGGTAATGCGGTCAAGAATGTGGTCGCATTCGCCCACGGCTACCAGCACAGACGCGGCCATGCATCGCTGGCCCGCGCAACCGGTAACGGAAGACGTCACGTTGGATGCCGTCATTTCCGGGTCCGCGTCCGGCACGACGACCAGGTGATTTTTCGCACCCCCCATCGCCCGTACCCGCTTTCCGGCGACCGATCCCCGATCGAACACGAGTTTCGCCACGCGGGACGACCCGATGAATCCCACGGCGGAGATCCCGGGGTTGTCGCAGATGGCCTCGACGATTTCGCGGTCCCCGTGCACCACGGAGAAGATGCCCGGCGGCAGTCCCGCCTCGTCCAGCAAACGCGCGATCTCCATGGCCGACAGAGGCGTCTGCTCGCTGGGCTTCAGGATGAACGCATTGCCGAGCGCAATCGCCATCGGGATCATCCACAGGGGCACCATGAACGGGAAGTTGAAGGGCGTGATGCCGGCCACGACGCCCATCGGCACGCGCTCCAGCCGGCACTGCACGCCCGCGCTGACTTCCATCACGTTGCCAGTCGCCGTCTGCGGCAGACTCGCCGCGAACTCAACGCACTCGACCGCGCGCAGCACTTCCCCTCGCGACTCGGCGATGGTCTTGCCGTTCTCGAGGGTGATGACCTCGCAGATGCGGTCTTCGTCCCGAGCCATCAACGCCTTCAGTCGGTACATCACCTGCACGCGGTCCTTGAGCGGCATCCCAGCCCAGGCCTTTTGCGCCTCGGCGGCCGCCGCGACGGCAGCCGAGAGTTCCGACGCCGTGGACAGCGGCACTTCGGTGATCACCTCGCCGGTCCGCGGTGCGGTCACCGGAAGATGCCGGGCTGTTTGGCTGATCGTGCGCTCGCCGCCGATCACGTTCGGCAGCACCGATTGCTCCACCATCACACTCATGCTTCCACCTCCTCGTGTTTGCTTGCCCTGAGCCCGGCGTACGTGCGCGGCAACCACTGACCACGTCCTGCCTGACCCACGACCTTGTAGTCGTCAACGATCACGTCGCCACGGGATATCGTGGTCCGCGCAAAACCGGCCAGGTCCCATCCCTCAAAGGGGCTCCAGTCTGCATTCGTCTCCATCGTGTCCGGATCAACCTTCAGTTTCAGGTCCGGATGGATGATGGCCACGTCCGCATCAGAACCAACCTGCAATGCACCCTTGCGGGGGAACAGGCCCATGATTCGCGCCGGATCCGTTGACAGCTTCCGCACCATGGTTTCGATGTCGATGCGGTCCGCGAGCACGCCATGCGTGTAGACCAACGGCATCAGGGTCTCGAGTCCCGGCATGCCCATCGGAATCTTTGTCCAGTCCCCTTCCCACATCGCCTTCTGCTCACGCGTGAAGGTGCAGGTGTCGGTCGAAACCACGCTAACCTCGCCGTCCTGCAGGCCCTTCCAGAGCCGCTCCACATCGGCCGGCTTCTTGAGCTGCGGGCAGCAGGCGAACAGGTGCCCGTCCTCCCTGTCAAAGACCGAGTCATCCAGCACCAGATACTGCGCGCAGGTCTCCGCGATCACCGGAACGCCGCGCGCCTGGGCGGCCTTGATGATGTCGGCCCCCTCGCCGGTGGACATGTGCACGATGTACAGCTGCCCGCCGGTGACCTCGCACCACGTGACGGCGCGCTGAATGGCCTCCCATTCAATGAAATTGGGCCGTGTCATGCGATGCAGGCGCGCCCCGTATTCGGCCATCAGCTCGGGCGTATGATGACGGGCGATGAGCTCATCGAGTGCCCTCGACGACTCGGCATGCACCAGCAGCATCGCGCCCAGATCACGCATCTTCTCGAGGGTGCCGAACATGGCCCGGTCGTCGGACTGCCAGCCCTCGGACTCGTAGATCATGAACTCCTTGAAGGTGGTGAATCCGCGATCCACCATGCCCTCGATCTGATCATGATGCTCGTCCCAGCGTGTGATGCAGATGTGGAAGGTGTAGTCGATGAGCGCCTTGCCCTCGGCCTTCTGCATCCAATTGTCGGCGGCATCGCTGAGCGAGTCTCCTTCGTAGGGAATCGCGAAGTCGATGAGTGTCGTCACGCCCCCACGCGCTCCGGCGCGCGTGCCGGTGAAATAGTCGTCCGATGAGGTGGTGCCGCAGAAGGGAAGCGCCAGGTGCACATGCACATCCAGCACGCCGGGAATCACGAAATGACCGGCTGCATCGATCTGCCGATTCCCCTGCAGGTCCTCGCCGATCGCAGCAATCTTCTCGCCGCGGATGGCCAGATCGGCTTCAATCACGCCACCGGGCGTGACGAGCCGACCGCCCTTGATCACGGTGTCATACATGGCCTACCCTCTCGCAGCGCTCAGGGCCGCGTCCAGGACATCGACCGCATAGTCGGCGTCCTCTTTGGTGATACACATGGGAGGCTTGATCCGGAGCACGTTGCCGTACAGGCCGCCTTTGCCCATGAGTACGCGGTGTTCGCGACAGACTTCGAGCACGGCCGCAGTTTCAGCCTTGGCAGGCTCCTTGGTTTCGCGGTCCAGGACGAGCTCCATGCCCAGCATGAGGCCCATGCCACGCACGTCGCCGACCAGTTCGTGGCGGTCCATGAGGCTTTCGAGGCCCGCCTTCAGGTGTACGCCGACCACCCGGGAGTTTTCCTGAAGTCCGTCTTCTTCAATGACGTCCATGACCGCGAGACCCGCCGCCATGCTGACGGGATTGCCGCCGTAGGTGTTGAAATGCAGGCGCCCGGTGAAGGACTCCGCAATCTCCCGGGTCGTGGTGACGGCCGCCAGCGGCACGCCGTTGCCGATGCCTTTGGCCATGACCACCATGTCCGGTGTGACGCCGGAGTGCTGGAAGCCCCAGTAGTGATCGCCCGTGCGGCCGAAACCGGTCTGGACCTCATCGCTGATACACAGGCCCCCATGATTGCGGATGATCTGGTAGGCCTCGGTCAAGTAGGCCGCCGAGCCATGCGACGCCCCACCCACACCCTGGATGGGCTCGGCAATGAACGCCGCGACCTGTCCCGGCGTGGAGTAGCGCAAAAGGTCGCGGAGCTGCTCGGCGCTCTTGGCGGCGATCTCCTCAGGCGTGCCGTCAAAGGGATTGCGATAAGGGTCCGGATTCATGGTGTGATGAATCCGGTAGCCCTGGGGGATAACCGGCTTCCAGGTATGGTGGCTGGTCAGCCCCATCGACGTGGACGACATGCCGTGATAGGCGTTGCGAAGCGCGATCACGTCAATGTTGCGCGTGTGCGCCCGGGCCATGTTGATGGCCAGTTCGTTCGCCTCGGAGCCGGAATTGACGAAGTACGTGACGTCCAGGCCGTCTGGCATCTTCGCCGCCACCTTCTCCGCCAGCAGCGGCAGATTCGGATGCAGGTAGATGGTCGTCGCGTGCTGCAGGTGGCGGAGCTGCTCGTTGATGGCCTCGGTCACCTTCGGGTGCCGGTGCCCGCAGCTCACCGTCACAATGCCTGCGATCATGTCCAGATACCGGCCGCCCTGCTCATCGAACAGCCATTGCATGTACCCGTCCACGATCATGATCGGCTCCCTGTAGAGCGCGAAAATGGACGGGTGGACAAACTGTCGGCGCAGGGCCAGGACCTCGTCCCGGCTCGGTCCGTCATAGGCCGGCGGCGCGTAGTCACAGGGCGGCATGGCCGGCGCGGTAGAGATAGTCATGAGCGTTCGGGCGGGTAGGCCCGCATGAGGATCAGATACGCGATGCCCGAGAGCATGAGGCTCACAAACCAGGCGTACGTGTACAGTGAAACGAAGAAGTCAGGCACGGCAATCGAACCGCCGGACGCGCTGGCCAGGAATCCGGGCACGTTGGGCAGGATGCCGATGGCCAGGGCGGCAAGCGCCCGCCAGTTGAAACCGCGGCCGCCGTAGGAGTAGGTCCCTGAGCGGCTGTACAGATGGTCGATGGACAGGTGCATGCCGCGGACCAGGAAATAGTCGACGAGCATGACGCCACCGATGGCGCCCAGCAGCGAGGAATAGCCGATCAGCCACATAAAGATGTAGTTGGCCAAATCGGTGTAGAGCTTCCAGGGGAAGATCAGGATGCCAATGACGCCTGTGATCAGCCCGCCGGTGCGGAACGAGATCTTTGATGGCGCGAGATTCGCGAAGTCGTTCGCAGGCGATACCACGTTTGCCGCGATGTTGGTAGACAGCGTGGCGATGGTCAGCGCAAAGAGCGCAAAGCCAATCAGGACAGGGCTCTCGAAACGGCCAAGGAGAATCACCGGGTCCCAAACGGCTTCGCCAAAGACAATCACGGTCGCCGCCGTCACCGCAATGCCGATGAACGAGAACAGCGTCATGGTCAGCGGCAGGCCGATGACCTGTCCCGTGATCTGGTCCTTCTGCGAGTACGCGTAACGGGTGAAGTCAGGGATGTTGAGGGACAGCGTGGCCCAGAACCCGACCATTGCCGTCAGATTCGGCCAGAATGCCGCCCAGAAGTTGAAATCTCCGGCCCCCGAGCCGCGCACCTGCGCCACCGTCTCGGCGGACAGGATCGCGCCGAGGCCGCCGCCCGCGGAGATTCCCCAGTACAAGAGACCCAGTCCGATCAGAATCAAGAACGGCGCCGCGAGGGTCTCCAGCCACTTGATCGTATCGATCCCGGCCAGAATGACCGCGATGTTGATAGCCCAGAAGAGGAGGAAGCAGCCCAACTGCCCCCAGGACAGGCCGATGACGGGCAGCATGTCCGCCGGGCCGGCCGGTTCGAATCCGAAAATGACGGCGTGGAGGGTATAGATGGCGGATCCGCCAATCCATGTCTGAATGCCAAACCAGCCGCAGGCAACCAGCGCGCGCATGAGCGCCGGCACGTTGGCTCCGACCGTGCCGAAGGAAGCGCGCAGCAGCACGGGGAACGGAATCCCGTAGCGTGTCCCGGCATGTGCATTCAGCACCATCGGGATCAGCACGATCAGATTGCCCAAAAGGATCGTGAAGAGCGCCTGCGTCCACGTCATGCCCTGGGAAATGAGTCCGGCCGCGAGCGTGTAGGTGGGAATGCAAACGGCCATCCCCACCCAGAGCGCGGCGATATTCCACCTGCCCCAGGAGCGCTTGTGAGCCAGGACCGGCGCCAGATCGGGGTTGTAGAGGCTCGGAGAAGGATCTTTCGGATCCCTGGCTACGATGTCCTGCTTGTTGGGGATGTGGCTGGAGGCACTCATCGGGTTCGCTGAATAACGCACAAAAAGCGCTTTTCTGCCATCTTTTCCGGCAGCGAGAGTGGGCGCAACCGCAGCCCTGCACCTACGTTTGCCGCTCCATGGCCAAAAAGATCTATTCGGAGAAGGAGGTTGCCGCCCTCGTGGGAGCGGCAGCGCGACTGCAGGCACGGGCCGAGGAGTCTCACACGGCCGGTCTGACGCTTGAAGAAGTGCGCGAGGCTGCCCGGGCGGCCGGTATCGATCCGCAGTGGGTGGATCATGCCGCAGCTTCTGCAATGCGAGCTCAGGCGCCCTCGACGTGGCTTGGTGTGCCGGTGTCGGTACACCGCACGCGGCTCTTCAAGGGCGAAGTCTCGGACGAGGCCTGGGGGCGCATGGTGTCCGAGATGCGTCGTTCCCTCGGGGGACTCGGGCAGGCTGAGAGTTTCGGCTCTTCCCGCATGTGGCATCGCCGGCCGCTTCAGATTTCGGTTGACGAAACCGAGGACGGCACGCTCTTCAGGGCGGATGCGGATTGGTCGTATGAGGTCCGCAGTCTGGCCGGCCTTCCGGGCATGCTGGCCTTCTTTGCTACTCTCGCGGGATTTGTCGGAATGGTGGACGGGGCCTGGCGCCTCCTGATTCTCGGCGCGTTGCTCACCGCAGCGACCCTGGTGACCGCCCTGGCCTTTTATGGGCGATACCGCGCAAAGGAGCGACGTGTCGGGGAGAAATTTGACCATATGCTGGATCGCATGGAAGCGATCGCGGAGGCGGAAGGCGCGCGCCGTGAGCGGGCCTTCGGAGACGAAGACGTGGTGGCAACCGGCGAGGGCCCATCGCTCGAAATCACGGACGAACCGGCCTCTGAATCCGAACGAGCCTCCCGCCGCAGCCGGATCCGCTGAGTTCAGCGGCGCGCGGTGGCCTCGTAGGTGTCCGGCCGGCGGTCCCGGTAGAACTGCCAGACGTTGCGCACCTCACGGATCAGGTCCAGATCCAGGTCGGCGACAATCACGGCGTCCTCTGAGCGTGGACCCTCAGCGATGATCTGTCCGCGCGGGTCACAGAAGTAGGACTGCCCGTAAAACTCGCCGAAGTTCCAGGGAGCTTCGGTACCCGGCCGGTTGATCGCGCCGACGTAGTAGATGTTGGCGCAGGCCGCTGCGGGCTGCTCCAGCTTCCAGAGATACTCGGACAGTCCGGCCACAGTAGCTGAGGGATTGAATACGATCTCGGCACCGTTCAGGCCGAGCTCCCGCCAGCCTTCCGGGAAGTGCCGGTCATAGCAGATGTAGACGCCCACCTTGCCGACGGCGGTATCGAACACCGGATAGCCGAGGTTGCCAGGCCGGAAGTAGAACTTCTCCCAGAAGCCCGGGTGGCAGTGCGGGATGTGCACCTTGCGGAATTTGCCGAGGTAGCTGCCGTCGGCATCTATGACCGCGCAGGTATTGTAGTAGACCCCGGTCAACTCCTCCTCGTACATCGGGACCACGATGACCATGCTGTGCTTTTTGGCCAACTCCTGCATCAGGCGGGTGGTCGGCCCGTCCGGGATGCGCTCGGTCATGTCGTACCACTTGATCTCCTGCTCGGCGCAGAAGTACGGACCGTAGAACAGCTCCTGCATGCAGAGCACCTGCACGCCCTTGGCAGCGGCTTCCTCAATGAGGGCCACATGCTTGTCCATCATCGACTGCTTGATGGCCTCCACGGAGTGGGTGCCATCCAGCGTCAGGGTGGCCTGGATCAGGCCGGCGCGTACGGGTCGTGCCACGGACGGGTACCTCGTAGTTTTGTGGCACCGAAGGTAGGGGCCGCGGGGCAATCGCGCCGACTGTCGATGGCAGTATGGGCGTCATTGCGCCTGCGGCGCGTCTACCGTAGTGTGATTCAGGAGGGACTGCGGTCTGCGGTCCCCAAGAGACTTGAGAAGCCATGCCCAGTCGCCGCACCTTTTTGAGATCTGCCCTCGTCGCCGCTCCCGGGCTCTGGCTGGCTCCGGAGCTTGTGCTCGCCGATCCGTATCGACCGGCGCTGCACCGACGGCTCGGAGGCGCTCCTGTTCGCATCCGGGGCACCGTTTCAGCGGGCGGGTCCGGACTCGCTGGCGTAGCGGTCTCGGATGGGTTCGATGTCACCGTCACCACGGCGGACGGCTCCTACGAGCTGATTTCTTCGGACAGGCAGCGGTTCGTGTTCGTAAGCACACCGGCAGGCTTTCGCATCCCTACGACAGGCATGGGCACGGCCGCCCACTACCTCCCCATCCGGCCGGATGATTCAGGCGACATGACCGCCAACTTCAGCCTTGAGCCCGGACACGACGACACCGAGCACAGCTTCCTTGCCCTGGGGGACACCCAAACCCAGACCGCGTTCGAGATGCAGCGGCTGCATGCCGAGTCCGTGCCCGACATGCAGCGCGTGACGGCGCGGCTGTCCAATGCTGCATTCGGAATCGCAGTCGGCGACATCATGTTCGACGATCTGTCGCTGTTCCCTGAGTACGAACGCGCGGTCAGCCGCATCGGTATCCCCTTCTTCCAGGCCGTGGGCAATCACGACCTGGATATGGACGCGGGGGTCGACCCGGAGTCCGTCAAGACCTTCGAACGTCACTTCGGCCCCGCCTACTATTCGTTCGACCGTGGCGCGGTGCACTACGTGGTGCTGGATGATGTCCTGTGGCACGGCTCCGGATACATCGGACACCTCTCGGCCGATCAGTTGACCTGGCTCGCCCGGGACCTGCGACTGGTTGAGGACGGCCGGACCGTGGTGGTCTTTCTGCATATTCCCGCCCTTTCCAGCCAGTATCGCCGGCGAGGACAGGATCGGCCTTCCACGAGCGTCTCCCTGACCAACCGCGAGCTACTGTACCGACTCCTCGAGCCCTTCAATGCTCACCTGATTTCGGGGCACACCCACGAAAACGAGCATGTGCTCGAAGGCGGTGTTCACGAGCACGTTCTGGGTACTACTTGCGGCGCCTGGTGGTCTGACGACATCTGTCATGACGGAACGCCGAACGGATATGCCGTCTACAGCGTGCGTGGTGACGCCTTGAGTTGGCGGTACAAGAGCACCGGACAGGTGTTCAGCAGCCAGATGCGGCTCTATGCCCCGCGGGACGGTCAACCTGAGCTGATCGCCAATGTCTGGGACTGGGATCCCGCCTGGCAGGTGGTTTGGCTGGAGGACGGCGTGCAGCGCGGTCGCCTGGAGCCGCGGGTAGGGCTCGATCCGCTTTCGGTGTCGCGATTCGACGGCGACGATGCGCCTGCCCATCGCACCTGGGTGCAACCCATGCCCACGGAGCATCTGCTGCACGCAGATATCTCCGATGCACGTGGATCCGTGGTCGTGGAGGCCGTGGATCGTTTCTCCCGGACCTATTCCTCCCGCCTGAGTTAGTGCGCCGGTCGGGGGGGCTCCTAGCCGCCGCGCTGCTAATCGGCGCATTCTCGACGGCCCAGGCCAGGCAGGTTTCCTTGCTCGGGTTTGTGAGCGATGGGTCCAGTGGCAGGCCGATCGAACTCGCCAATGTCCTGGTGGCGCAGGGAGACCGGCTGATCGGGGGCACCACTGACGAGGAGGGCCGCTACCGCATTACCGACCTGTCGGAGGGCACCTGGGTGCTGCGGGTTTCCTTCGTAGGGTTTCAGACATTTGCCGATACCCTAGCCCTGGTCGACGGTGAAAGCCGGACCGTCAACGTGCGCCTTCAGCCCGGCGAGCAAGCACTTGGTGAGGTTGTGGTCGCCTCTGAGCGTACCTCCGGCGCCGCCCGGGTGACGGCCGGTCGGCAAACCCTGACACCCCAGGACGTGGAGTTGATTCCGTCTCCGGATCTGTCGGCAGACCTCGTCACCGCGCTGACCAGCCAACCGGGTGTGGTTTCGTTGGGCGATCGCGGGGGCCAGCTGTTCCTACGGGGTGGAGAGCCGACTCAGAATCTGGTTCAGCTGGATGGGGTGCTGTTGTACCAGCCGTTCCACATTCTGGGGTTCTTCTCCGCGTTCCCCTCTGACATTGTGCGGCGCGCAGATGTTTATGCCGGCGGGTTTGGAGCCCGGTATGGCGAGCGGGTCTCATCAGTGCTGGATATCTCTACCCGAAACGCCAACCTGTTCCGACGCGAGGGGGCGGCGACCCTCTCTCCATTCTCCATAGGCCTGGTGCTGGAGCAACCCCTCGCCGAGGGGAAGGCCTCTGCCCTGCTGTCGGCGCGACGCAGCCTGGTTCGCACCGGCGCCTCGGGCCTGGTAGACCAGGATCTGCCCTTCACGTTTGGGGATGTGTTCGCCAAAGTGCACGCCGTGCTCAATCCCAACGCACGCGGCGAGCTGTTTGCGCTGCATACGTTCGACCGCGGCGGCCTGAACCCGACCGGCAGCGCGGCGGCGCGGGAGGTCGCCTGGCGCAACACGGCGCTGAGTTCAAGACTGCTCGTCATACCCCGGCAGCTTCCCGTAACCGCCGATGCTCGCGTCTCCTGGTCGCGCCTGCAAAGCGAACAACGCGCGGATGCCGCCGAAGTCCGTCGAGCCGACGTCGAGAACCTGCATTTCGCCATCGACGGGGTGTTCTACGGCCGAAGCGACGTGGCGTGGGGAGCCTCTGTGCGAACCGTGCGCCTTTCATCGGAGCTCGGAGGGCAGTTCCAGAACATCGAAGTCCGCAATCGCACCCTGGAGCACGCCGGGGTGTATCTCGAGCCGAGGATCCGACCCTCACGTGGCCTGCGCATCGAACCAGGGATCCGAGCCCAGTTCTTCGACATTCGTTTCAGTCCCTTCCTGGAACCGCGGCTACGCGCTGCCTGGCAGGTCGGACCGGTGGAGTTCAGCGCAGCGGGCGGCATCTACTACCAGGCAGTACTCGGACTGAGCGACCGACGGGACGCTGCCAGTGTGTTTACGGTCTGGACGCACACGCCTGGACCGTCAGACCTGACTGGGGACGTGCGGGCAGGTCGGGCACAGCGGGCAAAACATGCGATCGCGGGGGTGCGACTTGACGCCGGAAGCGGTATTGAAGTCGCCATCGAAGGCTATGTCAGGAAGCTCGACAACCTGTTCATTGCGGAGTGGACTGCTTTTCCCCGGTTCACCACCCGCCTGCAACCGGCGACAGGCAGAACGTCGGGGTTCGACATTCGTGGCGAGGTGCGACGAGGCGCATTCCAGCTCTACGGGACGTATGGGTACGCGGCGACGCGCTATGAAGCCGAACAAAGTTCTCTGCTGCTTTGGTACGGCACTGAGCGACTGGCCTTCCACCCCCCGCATGACCGGCGTCACCAGGCGAACCTGTTGGCGGCCCTGCGCAAGCCGCGGTGGCAGCTCAGCGCGCGCTGGCAGTTCGGATCCGGGTTGCCGTTCAGCCGGGCCGTGGGCTTCGACGGATTCGCCCTCGTGGACGACGTTCGAAACGCCGGGGACTTCGAGGGGTCGCGCCGCGTGATCTATGCCGATCCGTTTGGCGCGAGGCTGCCGACCTATCACCGACTTGATCTCTCGGCAGAGCGGACCTTCCGTCTCGAAGGCTGGGACTTGATCGTGCAGGCGAGCCTCATCAATGCCTACGATCGGCGAAATCTCTTTTTCCTGGATGTGTTCACCCTGGACCGCGTGGATCAGCTCCCACGCGTGCCCTCGCTCGGCATCCGGGCCGAATTCGGAGGGGAGCGATGAAGCGTGTCTATGCCACGACCTCCGTCTGGCTACTGGTCCTCGCTGCCCTGGTCTTCTTCACCGGCTGCGACGAGGAGGTCGTCGCGGTGACCGGGACGGACCGGGCGTATAGCCTGTATGGTGTGTTCAGCCCCCAACTGGATACGCAGTGGGTCAGGGTGTTCCCCATTGAAGGATCGCTCCGGCTGGCCGGTGATTCGCCGCTGGCCGCGACGGTTACATCGGATGTCGGGGGGCGCCCTGATGGCCGAGTCTGGACCGACAGCGTGATGATCGAGACCAGCGGCCAGTTTGCCCACGTCTTCTGGGCTCCCTTCAGCGCGGAGTACGAGCGGACGTACACCCTCAGGGTTTCCGGCGACGACGGGCGCATGTCGAGGGCCACCGCCACTGTGCCCCCTGAAACGGAGATGATCCTGCCGGCGCGCACGAACCAACCGGCGTCCGTTTTCAGCGTGCGCGTTCAGGGCGCTGCGCCAAACCTGATTCGCATTGAGATCACCTATTCCGTGCGCTATCTCGGCTTTGGCGGCATCGAGATAGAGCGGTTCACCGTCGGGTATGACGATGAGGCCGTGCAAACATCCGGAGGTTGGGACATTCCGGTTAGCGCCGGACTGGATGTGGGAGGCCGGATGCGAGCCCTGGCCGCGGAAGGACTCAGGCGGGATGTGGCCGAGTTCAAGGTCTCGCGCATCGACGTGCGGCTCATCGTAGCCAACGCCGAATGGAAGCCGCCCGGCGGCTCGTTCGATGCCGACGTGCTCGTGCAACCCGGACTCATGTCCAACGTGACCAACGGGTTCGGCTTCCTGGGCGCGGGATATCGGCACCAGGCTTCGTGGATTCCGCTCGACACGCTGATCGTGTCCGGCGGCGGCTAGAGGTTCTTGGGACCGGAGCGCGAGTTCCGGGCGGATACGACGTGGGATTTGCGCCCCGTTTTCCACTCGGCGACACCCGATCCGGCGGCCCGAGGTGGAATACCCCCCCGGATTACACCTAACCACGCCAAAAGACGGGCTGCTTGTGGAATAGGGGCGCGGGTTTCCATGTCAGGTCCGGCGGGGGGGCGAAATTGCCATGTCTGCCGCGGCCGGCGCCCGGGAGCCGTCTCAGGCGCGGCGGGGGCCTCCACGCCTGGCGCGGTCGGCGGGCAAACCGATCCCGCATTCGGGTTCGCGGCTCCGGAACGCGCGCCAAAACGCCTGCGAGCACCCGCCGGGGCACCACCGACCCAGGAGCCTCAGTCCTGAATTGGAATCAGGCTCGCATGGTGCGTCGACCAGAGGTAGGTCTGGACCTCCCCGGCTGCGGCCAGCAGCCGGAGGGCATGCGCGTACCACCGGACCTGCATGCCGTGCTTGGTCGCGAGATCCTCGACAGCAATTGCGTCTGTCTTGTAGTCCACAACCATCCAGAGGTCACCCTTTCGCCACGCAAGGTCGATCACCCCGGTATGCAGCGTTTCCGGCTCGTCACCGTCTGCCGAGGCGACAAAGGTGTACGGCAGTTCTGCGTGCACCTCATCGGCATCCTGCAGCGCCAGCCACACGGGAGAGTTCAGGAGATCCTCGGCCGCCTTCAGCGCATCTGCCGTGCGCTGCGCGCGGTCTGAGGCCTCTATGCAGTCCGCTGCATGTCGAGCGGCCACGCGCTGAATCCAGCTCCCGTCAAGCGAACGGTGGCGGTTCAGGACCAGCGTCTCGAAGAGGTGGTGCACCAGCGTGCCGTACGTGCGGCCGCGCGACTCACCGGTCGCATCGAAGAAGTGCGTCTGCTCCCCGTCCTCGCTGGCGCTGGCCTCGGCGTACGTCGGGTGTCGTAGAGACTCCAGGATGGATTGCTCCTCCTCAAGCGCGGCTTCGATCTCTTCGATGGTCCGCTCCTCCGGCTGGGTAGCCTTCGGCGCGGGCCCTCCCTCGAAGGCGGGTAGTTCGAAAACTCCCCGGGCCAACGGACTCCACGGTCCGTCCACTTTGGACTGGTACGAGATCAGCAGCAACTGCTCGGCGCGAGTGGCCGCAACGTAGGTGAGTCGCAATTCCTCGGCCTGCTGCAGTTCCAGGTCCCGAACCCGGAGACCGGTCCAGTTGGGTGTCCAGGCCAGAATGTCCTTACGCCGGTTCGTGATCTGTCCGGACAGGACGGGCGTGCGACCGGAGCGATCCACGAACAGGTCATTTCCGGGGGGATTGGGCCAATGAGGGTCTGCCAGAATCACCACCTTTGCCTCAAGACCCTTCGCCTGGTGCACCGTCATCAGATTGACGGCATTGCCCTCCAGGGCATCAAGCGTCAACTGCTCCGCCTCGATGTCGTCGCTTTCCAGTCGGTGCAGCTCGTCCACGATCTCCGGCCACGACAGTCCCTGCGCATCCCAGGATTGCACCAAAGCCATCAGTCGCACCAGCGACCCGGCGAGGCCGGCCCCACCTTCCCGGACGGCGAGGCCAGCCAGGACCCCGTGGTCCTCCAGCCAGCCTTCCAGCGCGGCCGCCGGAGGCCGGGCGGCAAGGCGTCGCGAGAGATCATCGAGCATGGCCAGCCCATCGGCCAAAGCCGGCCGCGGCTCCACGAGCCCACCGGCTCGGCGGGGCATGCGCAGCGAACCGCCGCGCTCGATGAACTCGACAAGGTCCAGATCCGAAACGCCGCACATGGGGCCCCGCAGGAAGGCCAACTGGGCAATAGCGTCCTGTGCGAGCACGGCGTCCAGCGGATCGAGCAGCAGTCGCAGACTCTCGGACTTGCCGAGAGTCTTGCCGCCGGAGATGGCGTATGGGATATCCAGCCGATCCAGCGCTTCCACAAACCGGGGGATATAGGTCGCCGTACGGAAGAGAACCATCACATCTGACCAGCAGATCTCGTCCGGCGTGCTCAGCGCACGCCCCCCTTCCAGCTGCAACGAGCCGGATCGCACCAGTTGGGCGATGGCCTGCGCCACCAGCGGGGCCTCGGCTGAAACCAGATCCCCCCGCTTCTTGTGGGTCTTTTCTGGGATGGCGATGCGCAGCACGGCTTCCTCCTGTGGCTGCCCGTTCCCTGCGTAGGCCACAAGGTCCTCCCAGCGAGCCTGGCCGGGTGGCTGAAGCGGATCCCTGAATGCCGGCGACAGGGCGCTGTTCACAAAGCCGCAGATGCGCGGATCGGAGCGGAAGTTTGTCGTCAGGGCAACGTCTACCCCATCGTGGTCCAGCAAGACCTGTTCGAACCGGTGAAATACATCGACGTCCGCCCGACGGAACCGGTAGATGGACTGTTTGTCGTCCCCGACGATGAACAGGGCACCGGGCGCGGGAGCGCACTTCCAGGCATCCTTCTCCTTTCTGTTCTCGGAGGTCAGGTAGAGCAGGATCTCAGCCTGCACCGGGTCGGTGTCCTGAAACTCGTCGACCAGAACGTGGGAGAACTTGCGCGCAAAGTGGGCGCGGTTCTCGGGGGAAGCCTGCAGCATGCGGCGCGCTCCCCAGAGTAGATCGTCGAAGGTCTGCTCGCCGCGGCGTCGCCGGGCCGCGCTGTACTCGGTAACCGCTTCATTGATGAACTGGCCGGCGTCAAAGAAGACGTAGTCCCGCCACTGAGCCAATGCCGGCTCCACGTAGGTATCGACAAAGTCCCCGATGGAGTCCCGGATTTCCTTGGCGTACGCATTCAACTCCGAGCCTCGAACGCCCCACCGGCTTAGCACACAGCTTCTCCCCGACAGCCTGCGCGCACCGTGCAGAAAGCGCGCGCGCGCCGTGACCGAGTCAAGCGGCTGCCGCTCGAGAGACCTGACCAACGCCCTTACTTCCTTCAGCAGCTCATCCTCGCCGACGGTGATCTGCGTACGCGCGGTGATCTCGTCCAGCTTGGCCACCACCCTCTCACACGCGGGCTGAAGGTCGGGGCACGGCGGCTGCAGCGTCAGTCCGGTAAGTGGCACGTCCTCATTGTTGGCGCAGTCTGAAAAGAACTCGAACAGGTCCTCTGGGTCGAGGTCCACCGCCTCCAGCCGCTTGAGCCACTTTGCAGCGGAGCGCGCGACGAAACCGCTCCAGAATCGACGCCGATGCGCCATGACGGCGCCGGGATCGATGTGTCGGAAGTCCGGGGTGATTCCCGCCTCGAACGGACGCTCCCTAAGCAGTCGCCCGCAGAATGCATGCACCGTCCCGATGAAGACGTGCTCCAGTCGTCGCAGCGCGGCCTGAACGTGTTCGAGTTCGCGCTGCCAGGCCTCCTGATTATCGTCTGTGGTCTCCTGAGCCCGGTCCCTCAGCACCCCCTCAGTGTCGCGCAGGGAATCACCAAATCGCGTGCGCAACTCACCCGCTGCCTTGATGGTGAACGTGATCGCGGCCAGGCGACGGGCATCCACGCCAGAGCGCACCAGCGCCACCATGCGATCTACCAGGGAGCGGGTCTTTCCACTCCCGGCCCCCGCCCGCACGACAATGTTGCGGTCCAACACAATGGACCTGTCCTGCAGCACCGGCACGCGCAGGTCTTGTTCACCGCGAATGACGCGCCGCGCCGGTTCATCCGGGGGAAGTTGCATGCTGGCTACGAAACTGAGTTCAGACTGACTCACCGGCGCCTCCGACTGACATACTTCTCCGCCCAGGTCCAGCCGCGCAGTTCTTCTCCAGGCGCGGCTGCCGGCACGCCGTCGCCGCCAGGATCGTCTACCAGCCCCGCATCAAGTTTCGCCTGCATCTCGGAACGCCGTTGATACAGGTCGCCGCAGACCCGCCGGTAGTCGCACCACTTGCAATGTCGCGAGGGCTCCACCGAGGCCCCGTACGTGCCATGTCGGGCCAGGTCCAGTTGACTACCCAGCAGCTGTGCGATGGTCTCCCGGTCCGGAGGCGAGGCGTAGGCGGTCTGGCCGGCAGCATCTCCCGACACGAACAGATAGCCGGACTCGTCGACGCGCTCACCGCGAAGCTGCTCATAGGCATACGCATACAGGACCCACTGGAGTCTTCTGCCATCGTCAAGCAGGTCCTGCTCGTTGAAGTCGTCGGATCGACCCGTCTTGTAGTCCGTGATGACCACGCCGCGCGCGGTGCGCTCCACCACATCGATGCGTCCGCGCAGCAGCAGGCCCGTGCCGTCCAGATCGAGGCGGAACTCTCCCACCTGATCGGCCTCGCTCTCCTGTCGCCAGGGCTGCACGCCGAATCCGAGCTCGGCGGCTACCACCTCCCGTTCAACGGACGTGACTACCTGCGCAATTCGCCGCAGCTCGCGCAGTTTTCTGTTCCACAGGTACTCGTTCGGCGGCTCGTTGCCCTTGCGGAACGTCTTGAACCCGGCCAGAAGCAGGGCCTCTAGCGCAGAGGTGTCGTCGGCGCGAACCTCCCCGGCCATGATCCGGCTGTTGAACGTGCTCAGCGCATCGTGTACCAGACTGCCATTCTCGAGCGGCGTCATCCACTCCCCGCGCTTGCGCTCTCGCAGTTCTGGTACACCCAGAATCTGGCCCTGAAAAAACTGGAAGGGACAGGTTGCCAGCTTCTGCAATCGGGACGGGGACAGCGGTGACTCAAGCAATCGACTCGCAGTCCCCGTGGGCCCGACGAAGCCATCCCATTCCGTAAAGGCCGACGATGCCCGTGCCTCCCGTGCCTCGATACCGCGCGCGGCGGCCGGCAGATGCAACTCCATGAGCCTGCGCCCCACCTCCTGCCGGCGCACACCCAGTACGGCCGCCGTCAACCCGCGAGCAGGGGTCAGGCGGACCCTGCGCGCCGTGCCGTACTCCCGCTCCAACTCCAGGAAGGAGGATGCAGGACCGGCGTCGGAATCATCCGCGATGCGCCCCTCTGAGACGACCACCGCCACAGACTGCCGGGCTCGGGCCAGGGCCCGACGCAGCGCCAGTCGGCGACGTTCCACCCGATCCTCTGACGTCAGGGGCGCCGAGAGGCGCTCGAACGCGCGACAAAAGTCATCCGGGAGAAACACATCCTCGACGGGAGACGGCAAAAAACTGCCCGCATCCATTCCGACCACAAACAGATGCGCTCTACCCGCAAGCGCCGCCGAATCCAGCGGCGTGAAATGAATCGTGCCGGGTTTGTCAAGACGAGCGTGAACGATCAGCGTGTCCAGCCACTCGGCGAAGCGGGCCACCAGATGCGGGCCGCTATGGCTGGAGTCCGGGCCATCTGCCATCTGCGCGAGGCGGGAGATCAGCTCCGCGCGCCCGCGCGCTGCGGCGGACTCCGGGTTTTCGTCCGCCGGCACGAGCGCCTCCACAAATCGACGCAGCCGATCTGCAAACCCGTGCAGCGTGTCGTCCGGGGCCGGCACATAGTCGAACAGGCGGTCCACGGCCCGTTCCGCATCCCGCACCCGCTTGAACCGGATCCGGGCGCTCTTCTCGCGCTCGGTGCCGGCCGCCTGATCTTTTTCCTCCTGCACGCCCTTGCGCAGCCCCTGGAACGCCTTGCGATATGCGGCTCGCGTGCCGGCCACATGCACCTCAATCAACCAGGAGACCGCCTGATGCGGTGCCACGTTGTCCGGCAAGGTGACAAACCCGCTTCTCAGCAGGCGCACCAGCTCCAACGAATCCTGACCGGACGCCAACCAGGCCAGAAGCAGTCGCACCGCCTGACCAACCGGCAGATCTGACAGCGGAACGCCTGCGGCGCTCGTTGCCTGGAATCCGCGCCGTCCAGCTTCCTTGATAAGTAGGGGCAGATAGGGCGTGTGGCGTGGATAGGCGACCTCCACGGAGTCGATCGGCAGGCCTCGGCGGACCACCTCATTGAAAACGAACCTGGCCTCATCCTCCACGGCCCCTACGCGCACCAGATCGGGCGTGGGTCCGCAATCACCGACTGCAAAGCCAACTCGCTCCCAGTCGGAAAAGACCGCACCAGCCGAGCCCGCCTCGTGCTCCGTGGAATCGCCGACCACAAAGCAGGCTTCCGCCCTGTCGGCAGCCTTTTCAATGAAGCTGCGCGCCGCATCGGAAACCGGTGTGTCCTCCAGGATCAATACCGTACCGGGAGGCGCAGTCTTCGAGAGCGCGAACTCGGCCTGCACCAGCCGCTCGGTCTCGTCGACGGCCCCCTCGGCATACAGCCATTTGGTGAAGGCGTGGTACACCTCCGACACTTCCTTCCCAAGGCGGCCGGGCACGCCTGACTTGTATTCGTCGGGCGAGATGCCCGTAAGCCGCATCAGGCGCGCGCTTCTGGCCAGTTGCTGACCGGACCAGCCCAGGGACTCCAGCCGGCGAAAGTCGAATCCCCGCAGGACGGCGTCCATGCCCAACACCTGACTCAGGTCCGGCAGGCGGGAAACCGCACGGTCCGGAAATGCCTCAGCAAGGACGGCCTCTGCCAGGGTGCCCGGGGTGTACGGGCGCACGCCCAGCGTCGCAAGTCCGCTCCTTGCCCAGGCTGCTACAATCTTGCGCCCGGCCTGCGGAGACGGAACCAGCAGGGTCTTCTGACCGGGTCGAGCGAGTATTTCCTGAAGCGATTCGGGCATGTTACCCGAATACTAGCGCCCGGATATGTCAGTCAAGTGTCACACCCTGGTTGTCCACAGGAAACTCAGCGAATGAAGGGATCGCTGAACCGTTCTTCGGTGGCCAGGGATGGATCCGTAAGCGTCTGCATGAAGGCGACCAGCGCATCGACCTCCGACTCAGACAGGTTCATGCGCCGCGGCCTACCCCCAACCTGTAGCCGGTTATCCAGATTCGGATGGTCCTGTATGCCGTCGTTGTAGAACCGCACCACGTCTTCGAGGGTGGCAAAGCGCCCATCGTGCATGTAGGGAGCGGTCAGTTCGATGTTGCGCAGGCTCGCCGTCTTGAAACGCCCGTTTCCTGCCCCCTGATCGGCCGATGTGTTCGCGTCCAGCCCGTTGTTGCGGGCCTGGTCCCCGACCAACAGGTCGCCTCGGTGGCATTGGGAGCACTGGGTTCGGTTCGAAAAGAACAGCCTCAGCCCCTGATTCTCCCGATCGGAAAACCCGGGCAAATCCTGTCCGGGCGGCCCGTTCATACCGCGTCGGGCCGTATCAAACGGCGAGCCGAACGTGATCATGGACCGTTCGAACTGGGCGATGGCGTCTGCGATGCGCGCGGACGTCACCTCGGGCGTACCGAACGCAGCCTCGAACAGGTCAGGGTAATAGGCTGCAGCCGACACACGGGCCACCAGTTCCTCCAGCGTCAACCCCATCTCCACCGCATCCTGAATGGGCATCAGTGCCTGCTCTTCGACACTCATGGCGCGCTCATCCCAGAACATGTTGCCGTTTCTGTAGAACCGCACATTGGCCACGCTCATCGCGTTGCGGCCTGTCAAGCCACCCTCGAACCCCACGCTAAGTGGCAACGGATCCGAGAATCCAGCGTCCTGCTGATGGCAACTGGCGCAGGACACCGTTCGATTGGCGCTGAGCTCCGTGTCGTAGAACAGTACCCGGCCGAGTGTCGCCCCGGCATTCGTCACCGGATTTCGGTTGGGCGTATTGTCCTCGGCGTCCGCCTGCGGTCGGGCAAACTGCGGTACCATCAGACCGGCGTAATCGAACGGTGTGTCCGGCAGGTTCAGGCGCACCGCAGGTTCGTCTTCGATGACCGGGTCACCCGGATCGGAAACGGTGTCGACGCAGGCCGTCAGCAGCAGAATCAGGAGTAGCAGCGGGGAGGTTCGCATGGCAGGAGGGCTTGTTTACCGGACTACACGGGCCAAAGCCGGCACCCCCAGTTGTCGCCCTGAACGGTAGCTCGTCGGCTCCGAACCGCGCGATCAGTCCTGCACGCGGAAGGCCCCTTCTCCCCGACGCACTACCTGATCAGACAGAGCGTCGAACTCGGCGCCGATCTCTGGGCCAGACCCAAAATCAGCGAGGGTATGTCCGGACGCCGAGATGGGCTCCATGTAGAACAGGATCAGTTCCTTTCGGGACTCCTGGCCGACCTCCGTCACGTAGCGGGACATAATCAACTCGTCCGGAAGCCCGTATCCGGCGTCCTCCAGCATCGCGAGGGTGCGGGCGGACTCCGCGTCCGGGTTTTCCGAGGCATTTCTCGCGTTGTCGAACGCCCACGTATTGTGGACCCATCGCAGTCCGCCCATTTCGATGCGCTCCGGGGAGAATCGATGGTCGGCTGACGAGAATCGATTCCCCTCCGGAATGCTGAATGCGTACCGACCCTCCACCCCATCGCGCAGGCCTTCAAACTGGAAGACCACCATCGCCTCTACCCGGCCCTTGGGCGCTTTGACCCAGACATAGCGCTCCACATCCGCCCTGTCAAACAGAATGAAGCTGATCGAGCCGACATACGTGAACTCGGGCGCGATGCGGATGCGAATGGCCGGATCCTCACTCGACGTGAAGTAGCCGTCCTGAAAGTGCCTGACGGGCTGCGCGAGCGCGGTCAGAGGGAGCGTGAGGGCGGCCAGCAGGGCCAGGAAGCGTTTCATGTGCGGTGCTACGGAATTAGCACCATCCGTGTTACAGGCGCCGGAAGCGCTCAGCCGCGCTCCGCTCGAGGGCCTCCCGATGGTCCGGGTGCGCGACTTCGATCAGCGCCCGCGCCCGCTCGCGCAGGTTCTTCGCGTACAGGTCGGCAACCCCGTGTTCGGTGACCACAAAATGCACGTGCGCCCGTGTGGTCACCACGCCGGCGCCTTCTTTCAGGAATGGCACAATACGGGACTCGCCGCGCCGCGTCGTGGACGGCAGCGCAATGATGGGCTTGCCTCCCGGGCTGAGCGCCGCGCCGCGGATGAAGTCCATCTGTCCGCCCACACCGGAGTACTGGCGGGTGCCGATGGAGTCCGCGACGACCTGGCCGGTCAGGTCCACCTCGATGGCGCTGTTGATGGCCGCCACGTTGGGATTCCTGCGAATGACGGCCGTGTCGTTCGTGTAGGCGCAATCCAGCATTAGCACCTGCGGATTGTCGTCCACGAAGTCGTACAGCTCCTGGTTGCCGACCAGGAACGAGGCCACAATCTTGCCTGGGTGCGTGCGCTTCTCCGCGCCCGTGATCACACCGGATTCCACCAGCGGAATGATGCCGCTGGAGAACATTTCCGTGTGAATGCCCAGGTCCCGGTGTCCGGTAAGCGCAGCGAGTACCGCGTCCGGAATGGCACCGATACCCATTTGCATGCACGCGCCGTCGGGGATCAGGTCTGCCACCAGTTGCCCGATGCGCATTTCCACCTCGCCAAGCTCCGGTGCCGGATGGGTGGGCAGCGGTGCCTCCAGCTCAACAGCGAAGTCGATGTCGCGCACGTGAATGACCCCGTCCCCGTGCGTGCGCGGCATCCTGGGGTTGATTTGGGCGATGACCACCGAGGTACACTCGACCGCCGCGCTGGAGCAGTCCACCGACACACCCAGAGAGCAAAAGCCGTGGCGATCCGGCGGAGAAACCTGGACCAGCGCCACGTCCAGCGGCAGGACCCCATCGCGAAACAGTCCTGGTGTTTCGGAGAGGAAGACGGGCACATAGTCTGCCTGTCCTTCGGCCACAGCCCTGCGCACGTTGGCTCCCACGAAGAGCGCGCGGGTGTGGAAACTTGCGGCCATGTCCGGCTGCGCGTATGGAGCCGGACCTTCGGTGTGCAGATGCACCACCTCAACGTCGCGGAGCGTGTCTGAGCGAGCGGCCATCGCCTCCACCAGCGCCACCGGTGCGGCGGCCGCGGTGTGCACAAATACCCGGTTTCCGGACTGGATGGCCTGGACGGCTTCGGAGGCAGATACGGTCTTCATTGCAAGCTGGTTTTCTCCCGGTGCAACCCCTTGGACCGACCCGATGTCCCGCGACTGGGCGGTTTCGCAGAGCCTTCTGACGAAGGCCTATACTCCGGCATGCGCATCGTTCTCCCCCTCCTCTTCCTGATGGCCTGCGCGGGTCCGCCCCCACAGCCGAACGTGGTCCTGATTTTTGTGGACGACATGGGCTACGCCGACATCGGCGCATTTGGCGAGCCTGGTTATGAGACACCGCACCTGGATCGACTGGCGTCCGAAGGCGCGCGGTTCACTGATTTCTACGTGAGTCAGGCCGTCTGCTCGGCGTCGCGGGCGTCGCTGCTGACCGGGATGTATGCCAACCGCATCGGCATCCACGGAGCGCTCGGGCCCGGCAATACGCACGGCATCAGCGCAGGCGAGCGCACGCTGGGCGAACTCTTCCAGGAGCAAGGCTACCGCACTGCCGTGTTCGGAAAGTGGCATCTGGGGCACCACCCGCCCTTCCTCCCCACCCGTCACGGTTTCGACGAGTTCTACGGCATCCCCTACTCGAACGACATGTGGCCTTTCCATCCGGAGAACCCGGAGGCCTGGGGAGATCTGCCGACCATCGAGGGCGAAGAGACGGTGGGCCTGAACACGGATCAGAGGCGGTTCACTACGGACTTTACCGAACGCGGCGTGGCGTTTATTGAGCAGGCAGCGGCAGAGGAACGACCGTTCTTGCTGTACCTGGCGCATCCCATGCCGCACGTGCCGCTGTTTGTGTCAGAGGAACGGGCGGGTCTGAGCGGAGCGGGTGTGTACGGCGACGTGATCCACGAAATCGACTGGTCAGTCGGGCGCATTCTGGAGACGCTGGAGGAGTTGGATCTGGATGAGGAGACCCTGGT
The DNA here is from genome assembly GCA_017643395.1 of Rhodothermales bacterium. Taxonomy (NCBI): domain Bacteria; kingdom Pseudomonadati; phylum Rhodothermota; class Rhodothermia; order Rhodothermales; species Rhodothermales bacterium. The sequence continues at coordinate 399,821 of JAEPNP010000002.1, forward strand.
CATCTTCACCTCCGATAACGGGCCCTGGCTCAGCTACGGCAATCATTCCGGCCGCGCAGAGCCGCTGCGCGAGGGCAAGGGCACGGCGTGGGAAGGCGGCGTGCGCGTGCCGTTTCTGGCGCGCTGGCCCGGGCAGATTCCGGCCGGTTTGGAAGTGAGCGCGCCGGCCATGACCATCGACATCTTCCCCACGCTGGCCGAACTGACCGGCGCCGAGCCGGGGCTGTTTCCCACCGACGGCTCATCCATCTGGCCTCTTCTTTCGGGCGATGAGCAGGACGCCGTTCAGGACGCGTACTTCTTTTACTACCGGACCAACGAGCTCCACGCGGTGCGGTCTGGGCCCTGGAAGCTGCACTTCCCGCATACGTATCGCACGATGCAGGGCCGGGAGCCGGGTCTCGATGGACAGCCGGGGCGGTACGACTACTCAGCGGAGGTGGGCCTTGAGCTCTTCAACCTGCGGGAGGACATCGGTGAGACGCGCGACGTCGCGGAGGCGAATCCGGAGGTCTTAGCGCGGCTGTCGGCGCTGGCGGACTCGATGCGCGCGGAACTGGGGGACCGGCTGACGGGGGTTGTTGGCAGCGGGGTGCGCGAGCCGGGGCGTGTGGAGTGAAAAAACCCGCCGCACCGAAGTGCGACGGGTTTGCCAGAACACCGGGTCCTACCCGATGGTGCCCAGGAGAGGACTCGAACCTCCACGTCCTAAACGGACACTAGAACCTGAATCTAGCGCGTCTACCAATTCCGCCACCTGGGCAGGTGTCGCAAGCTAGGCTCGCGAGCGGGCGCAGATGGTAACAAATCCTCCCGGGCCCGACAAGGTTCCGGAGTGAATCTTCACGCTCAGGACCCGCGGCGACGTGTCTTACTTCACCCCACCAAATCCGCGGCGGTAATCCGCGCGGGATCCGATCCGCCGCCACCAAGCGGCAAACTGAACAGCGTGCGGCCGCCCTGGCGGAAGTTTCCGGTCGCGCCCGGCACGCCTTCTGCCTCCAGGCGCCCGGCAATCACACCACCTAGGCCGTGTATGACCTCAACGGAACCGCGTCCCCGCTGGACAGCCAGAGCCACCGCACGTCGCACAATCCGCATCGCCGCGTCCACCGTGCAGCCGTGCACATCGACGGTCAACACCGAGCCGTCATCCCGCACCGCCTGCGGCGCGTCCGGCGCACGCCGGGTCATCGCACCTTGACCACGGGCCGGACCTCCGTACCCACAACCACGAAATACACGCCGGGCGCGGCACCTCCGGAGTCCCAGGCCGTCTCGCCGCGGAATACCCGGCGTCCCAGCACATCGAACACCTCAAACGATCCGCTCACGTGCAGCCGCTCAGAAAACGGATTGGGGTAAACGGCGACATCCAACGGTACCGGGCCATCTTCCGCCGAATCGACGACGGCATTGGGCGCCCCTGGGCTCGGCGCCGCCAACACCGAGAACACCAGCCCTGCGTCCTCAGTCCGCCCCCAGGCCTGATCAGCCTCCAGGGCACCAAAGCTCACCTGATCAATCACATCTCCCGCCGCATCGTACAGTGCCACCGACTCCCCGTCCGCGTCGAGCCGAAACGGCGCGTGCAGCTCACCCTGCTCGGGCTGGCCGTCCATCCAGAGAACCAGGTAACCATTCTCGGGCACAAAGATGTCCGGTAGCGCCCACCGGTCCGGCACCGCGGGGTCGTCCGAAATCGTCAATCCGTTCAGGTGAAGGGGCACATCGGAGCCGTTGAAGAGCTCCAGCCAATCATCGAACTCCCCGGCATCATCCGCGAGCGTCGTCTCGTTGTTGGCCATGAGCTCGTTGATGTAGAGCGCAGGCCGGTTGGCCGTGACCCCGATGCGAAACAGGTCAGACTCCCGCGTCAAGCCACCAGCGGACGCTGAGATCTGCAGGTCCACCGTGCCCGTTGCACCCAGCGGCGGAATGTCGGCCACCCAACGACCGCCGTCCAGGCGCATTGCCTGCTGATTGCGCTCGGGCTGATCCGGCCACCAGGACAGCGTCACCTGGGGCTCCGTGTCCGACTCCACCTGAACCGAAACGCGCAGCGGATCGCTGGGCCTTGGGTCCGAAGGCTCGATGCGCACATCCAGGATGAACGGTGCGAACGTGCCCGAATCGAGCTGCCCGAACGCCGTCGAATAGCGGGTCGAGATGTACGGCTTCAGCCCGGCCGTCACGTGTGCACCAAGCGCCTGCGTAAAGCTGTTCTGGTAGGCCTGCACGTTCCAGCCGTAGTCGCGGGTGCGGAAGCTGTCGACCGCGGCCGCAGCCTCGGTCATCGTCTTCAGCCGGTCAATGTCCGCCTCCAGCGCGGACGGCAGAAAGTGGTCCGAAAGCAGCTCTCGCAGGTAGTACGTGTACAGCTCCCTGAACTCGGGCACGCCCAGGATGCGCTCGGTCAGCGGTCTCGGCTCACTCGGATGTCCCCACTCGTAGAGATCACGCGTGCTCCAGTCGATGCCCGACTGGATGCCGCCCCACCAGATCCCGAACGAGTTGTCCATGTCGAACGGGATGTAGTGCCAGCGTCCGGTCTCGGGACTGTTGTACAGGTAGAAGTTGTTCTTGAGATACCAGTACGTATCCCAGGACCCGGTGATGGCGGTCACCGCAAGCGCCTTCAGAAAACCCGGTACATCGAAGAGCTCCGAAATCGCACTGCGAAAAGCTGAATCGGACGTCGTGTTCAGCACGCTGATGAAACGGGCGATGTCCTCGTAGCCCTCCTCGTCGCTTTGCCCCTGGGTCAGGTCATAGGGACGCCGCTCGGCGCCGGCGGCTGGTCTGTAGGCACTGCCGTCCGAACCGCGAACTATCAAATCCGCAGGCCACAAACTCTTGTAGAGGTTGCCACCGTCGCCCCCGAAGTATCGCTGCAAAAACTGCTCGTCCACGTGCTCCACATTCATGTAGAGTCCGTAGTAGGCGCCGTTGATGTAGAGCTCGACGTGGTTGGCCCGGGATGCCGGCACTCCGACGTCGGCGAACAAATCCCACGACAGCTTGGAGCGCATGATGGACGGGTCATTGTGCTCCCCGTTCAGGTTCAGCTTCTCCAGCCCCTCCCACTTGCCGCCCCGGCGAAAGGTGTTGAAGGACACCTTGAATGACTTCTTCTGTGCATACCGCGAGGTATTGCCCCGAAGCCGAAAGCCAACCGAGTCCACCTCCGCCGTCAGATTCGGCGACGTCCACCGAAACGTGGCCAGGTGCTCCGTATCACTCTCCTCATTCCCCCTCCGAAACATCAACGCCAGATTCCCCGGGTCCACCGTGATATCCACCCGCGGCAAGACCGAGTCATCAAACACCTGAGCCCCGGCCCCCGGCACCCAAAAAATCGGGAGCACCCCGACCAAAAACAGCACCACCGTGGTGCCGGCCCCCTTACAGCTCCTCATCATCATAGTAGAGGCTGACCCGACTTACCCGGTCCGTCTTCCTGAGCTCCGACACCAACTCCCCTGCCTGCATCGATCGTTTTAGCCGCACGTGCAGCGTGATGGCCAAATCATCGCGTTCCAGGGGCTGCCGCACGCTCAGCACCGACGAATTGCGGCAGTAGCGATCGATGACCGCCTGGTACGTGGGCACGTCCGGCGCCCCATCGGCCTCGTATCCAAATTCCAGCAGCATCGCGTTGCGCTGAACGGTCCCGAATCCGAAGCCGGTGGTGGCCAGCACGGTCAGGCCGATCACGGCCGTGCCGATCCATGAAATGAGGTACATGCCGACGCCCGCCGCCAGGCCAACCGCCAGGGCAAAAAAGATGAAAACGATGTCGTGTGTGTCCTTTACCGCCGTTCGAAAACGGATGATGGACATGGCGCCCACCAGGCCGAATGCGCGTGCCAGGTTCGAGCCGATCACCAGCATCACGAGCGCCGTGATCATCGGCAGAACGATCATCGACCGCACAAACGAAGGCGCATAGCTGGTGCCGCGATACGTCCACCGATAGATGGAGGCAATGATCACTCCGCACAGCAAGGCCACAATCAGGCTGCCCAGCGCATCGCCCGCACTGGCCCCCGTGGGCGTGGTCAGTTGTTGCAGTTCCTGGAGCATCAGAATGAGGTCTGCAGCAGGCCGGGGCGCAGCTGTCGCCCACCGGCAAAAGAGGCTCGCCGGCCATGTGTGGCACGAGCACAGGCGTCAAGCGTCATCACATACTTGGAGAGCGCCCGACGCTGAGCCCCGAGCCGGGCCAGCTCCGGCCGCAGCCATCCGGGAAAATGATGATCGAACTTGACCTCGAGAATGAAATGGCGACTCAGAACCGGCACCGGCGCTTCCGCGCCCAACCGGGAGAGTCGGGACGTGAACCGTCCCCGCAGACCGGTGTCGAAGGTCACACGAAGCGTCGGATCGTGCAGGCCGACAAACGGCTCGCGCTCGTAGGCCACGAGCACGGCCGGCTTGAGCGAACGCCGAAGCACGAAATACCGGAACGTGTTGGCCGCATCGACATCGTCAGTCTCCGGAAGATCGCGCAGGCCGGTCAGCCAGTCTTCGGCTTCGCCCAGCGGCATGCGTGCCTTGCGCTTCCAGGCGGTCGAACTCTCCTTGCGCTTGAGTTCGAGAGTAACCGTGTCAGCCGGAAGGATGGTATTGTACCCCCGGACGCGCACCTTCATACGCCGCCGCTCTCCTTCCTTCTTGGCGCGATACATGGCGCCCCGAGAGGTATCGAAGTACACGCTGCGCACGGTGTAGCGCCCATCGTCACGAGCATTGAGATCCCGCCCTGTGTGCCAGGCCACGTACTGGCGCAGGCTGTCCAGTGCTTCGAGTGGAATCAGGTATTTCAGTTCGTGCCGCATCACGCTCTCCCCACGAGCAGCCCACGAAGGACGTCCAGAAACCAGTCCCGGAGCAGCACGGGTTCCGAGGCGATCTGCAGCTCCATGACAGCTCCGGCCGGGCCTGTTCCGGAGGTCAGACAGGTCGCCGCTCGCACACCCTCGGCCTCGAGGGTCGGCTCGACATGAACCACGCGACAGACTGCGCCGTCCGGCAGGAGCAGTTCCTGATCACGTGCCACGGTGGCGTCTGCGGGGAGTGCCATGAGAGCCACGTAGTGTTCCAGGTCGGCTACGGTCACCAATACCGAATCTCGGGCCGACCGCACGACCGTACCCCGGATGGGGCTCACCACGACCTGCGCCGCGCGCCGCGCCCCGAGTGCCAGCGCGTTGCGTCGGGCCTCGTCCACCCGGGCCAGCGCCAGACGACGCTCCGTCGGGCGGGCGCCCGATTGCAGCACTTCCAGCTCCGCTTCCTGAACCGCCACCTCACCTTCCAGCGCCACGACCTCGGCCCGCGCGCGCTCCAGCTCATCCAGCGAGACTACTCCGGACCCCTGCAGCGTTTCCAGTCGGCTTACGATGCCGGTCTGCAATCCAAGCAGGGCCCGGGTCTGGGCGATGCGCCCTTCGGCAGCCCGCACGAGCTCCGCTTTGGCTCCCTCGGAAAAAGTGGCGGCCTCTGCCACCAGGACGTTGGTCAGGCCTTCCAGAGCCTCCGCCTGCCGGGAAAGTTCCGCCGAGCGCATGAGACCGAGCGTATCGCCCGCTTCCACGGCGCTGCCAAGCGCAAGCCCGTCCCGAAGCCGAAATCCCGCGGCGTCGCCGCGATCTACCGAGCGCACCTCATAGCTCCGCGTCACGCCCGCGGCCCGATCCCGATGGATCCCGATCAATTCACCCCGGCCACTGTGCTCCAGGGTCCACTCTGCGGCCGGCAAGAGCACGGCCGGCGCGGTCCCTCCTGAGGTCACCGTTATCGGGACCAGAAGAAGCACCAGGGTGGCTATCAAGCCGACCGCGAGTGCGGCCAGCGAGGCATATCGAAGCTTGGGGTCCAATCGAAGCGAGGTCTGTCCCCTATGGTACGGTCCGAGGACCCAAATCCGCGTGAATCGACCTCAAAGGCCGGAGCCCGTCGACTCACACGTCAAGGCGGTCCAGGTGTACGTCCAGCTGCGGGAACGGAATGCCGATGTCGGCTTCATCCAGCGCGTACTTCACGTTTTCAGTCACCTCTTCCTTGACACGCCAGAAGTCCGGAGTCTGTACCCAGACCCGCACTTTCCAGTCGATGGAGGAACCGCCGAGTCCGTCCAGGTACACCTGAGGCGCAGGATCCTCCAGCACACCCTCGACGGCGGACGCCGTGTCCAGCATTACCTGCCGCGCGGTGCGAATGTCGGCGTCGTAGGCAGTGCCCACCACGACGTCCACGCGGCGGGTCGGGTGGAAATTGTAGTTCGTGATCGTGTTGCCGAATACCGACCCGTTCGGCACGATGATGCGCTTGTTGTCGAACGTGTCGATCTCCGTATTGAACAGCGATACGCCTGCCACCTTGCCGACCGTCGATCCGACCTCGACCACATCGCCCACCTGGAACGGCCGAAACAGCACCAGCATGATGCCGGAGCTGAAATTGGAGAGCGTGCCCTGAAGGGCCAGACCCACAGCCAGACCTGCCGCGCCAATCAGCGCCGCGAGGCTTGTGGTTTCGATCCCGAATACTCTGAGGCAGGCCAGGATGCCTATGGTCAGCACCCCGTAGCGGGTGAGGCTGCCGAAGAACTTGGCGAGCGTCACGTCGAGGCGACCCTCGACCGACCTGAATATGGCCCGGCCCATGCGCTTCGAGAGCCAGAAGGTGGCGATCAAGACCAGGATCGCTCCGACCGCTCGCGGGATGTAGCCGCCTACGGTGACGAGAATCTGTTCAATTAGTGCGCTGGCGTCCTGCACAGAAATCTGATTGTTGGTTGCAAATATTCCCGCAAACCAACGGCCTCAGTCGAGGCTCGGTCCGCCCCCCGGCGTTCTTCCCCGGGATTTTGCCCGCGCGCCGACCTGGCGCCTACAGTCCGGCGTCCAGCCTCAGCACGGCACCAAGCAGCACGTTCGCTCCGTTGACGATGTCCTTGTTGTGCGTGAACTCTCTTGGCGAGTGGCTGATGCCACCCTGGCTGGGGACGAACACCATGCCGGTTGGTGCGATCTGCGCCATGTCCTGCGCGTCGTGGCCGGCACCCGAGGGCATCGACAGGGTGCTGAGGCCGAGCTCGTCAGCAGCCGCGGAGATCGCGCCACGCACCCGCGGGTCCATGGGCGCCGGAATGGCCGACACATCCAGGAGATGGAATTCGAAGGTCGTGCCCGAGTCCGCCTCGATATCGGCCACGCGGTCCCGAATGCGCTCATACATGCGCCAGATCTTGTCACGGTCCAGGTCTCGGATTTCCAGGGTCGTGTGCACGACACCCGGAATCACGTTGTGCGCCCCGGGCACGGCGCTGATGCGTCCCACAGTTCCAACCTGCGCCCCTGGCTCCAACGTGATGACCTCGTTGACGGCCTGCACGTATCGGGCGGCCGCCAGCAACGCATCGTTGCGCGCATTCATGGGCGTGGTGCCCGCATGATTGGCCATCCCCGTGATGGTCACGTCCCACCATTCGATGCCTACGATGCCTTCGACGACGCCAATGTCGATGCCGCGATCGGCCAGGTTGGCGCCCTGCTCGATGTGCACCTCGATGAAGGCGGCAAGGTCACCCGGCTCCAGGGCCGCCTCTTCCAGCCGGTCAGGATCTCCTCCAAGGAGGCGGATGCCATCCCCACGCGTCACGCCGGCGTGGGTCATCTCGGTCAGCGCCCGCTCGCCCAGCTTGCCGATCATGGCGCGGCTTCCGGTCAACCCGCCCTCCTCATCGATGAAGATGACGACCTCCAGCGGATGCCGCGTCTGCAGACCATGCTCCTCCACGAGCGATGCGACCTCCAGCGCGGCCACCACACCGACCTGCCCGTCATAGTTGCCGCCGTTCGGCACCGAATCGACATGCGATCCGAACATGATGGGCTTCAGTCCCGGCTCCGTGCCGGCGCGGCGGCCGATGATGTTAGCCGAGGCGTCCACACGCACCTCCATGCCGGCGGCGTGCAGCTGCTCGACAACCCACGCGCGGGCGGCCACGTCGTGCTCGGAAAAGGCGACGCGACTGACGCCCCCCTCCGGTTCGGTACCGAAGGTCGCCAGCGTCTCGATTCGTGCGGCGACGCGGTCGGCGTCGGCCTGCGGCTGAGCCGAGGCCGGCAGTGCCAAAAGCACCGCGCATGCGGCTATCAGACTGGTCCTCATTGACCCGTGCCGGGCAGATCCGAGGTCGGCTCGTCATCCCACCACCATAGCGGCGCGAGATCGCGTTGACGCGGATACACCTCGTTGAGCGTATCGCCCTCGAACAGCCGCCCGTTGATCATCACATGATCGATGTCCGCAGTGCTGCGCAGGTCGTCCAGCGGATTCGAGTTGAGGATGACGAGATCAGCCAATTTGCCCGCCTCGATCGACCCGAGGTCCTGGGCCAGTCCGATGGCAAACGCACCCTGGATGGTCGCCACTTTGAGGGCATCATGGTTGGACAGGCCTCCGGAGGCCATCGCCCACAATTCCCAGTGCCAGCCGATGCCCTGGAACTGACCGTGCGATCCTACGCCTGCGTAGCCGCCGGCCTCCACAAGGTCCTTGACAAACACAGCGTGGCGCTCAAACACATGCTCATCTTCGTGGAACCACTGCCCGCGGCGGCGTGTGCGTTGATCGACCCAGTTGTGCGGCACAAATCGCCGGGTCTTGGCGTCATCATGCGGGTTTTCGCGGCTGTAGAAGTAATTCTCCGCCCAGGGGCCGCCGTACGAAACGAGCAGCGTCGGTGTGTACACGCGACTCGTCGCCACAAAGATGTCCAGGTAGTCCTCGTACACCGGGAAGATGGGCAGCGAATGCTCCAGGCCCGGATACCCGTCCAGCGTCTCGGTGATGTTCTGTTTCAGGTTGAGCGAGCCCTCCGTGGTAGGCATGAGCTCGAGCTCCCTGGCCGCCTTGATGATGTGCTGCCGACCCTTGCGCGCGGCCGCCACGTACATCTTGATGGTCTTGGTGTCGAAGTAGTCGGAGTAGCGCTTGAGGATGTCATAGGCCTCCTCCTCCGTGTCGATGCCGTCCTGCCAGAAGACGCCGGGGCCGGTCGAGTAGACGCGGGGGCCGAGCACCTGGCCGGCCCGCACCATGTCCGAGTAGGACAGGACCTCCGTATTGCCCGTCTGCGGGTCGCGGGTCAGCGTGACGCCGTAAGCCAGGTTGGCCAGAAACGGCCATACATCCGTGCGATGAATCCCGTCGCGGGCACGCAGATGGGCATGGGTATCCACGTATCCGGGCACAATGGTTTTTCCGGTCACATCGATAACCGTCGCGTCCGCCGGGGCCGCCACGGAGCCCGTCACACCGACTGCCGTGATGCGATTGTTCTCGATCACCACGTCGCCTCGCCCGATCACCTCATTGCCGTTCATGGTGATCACGCGGCCACCGCGCAGCACCACGGCGCCCTGCGGAATGTCCCGCGTGGCCTGGATCTGAATGCGTACTTCGACGGGCTTGTAGCCCTCGTCCTCCTTCTCCTCCTCGTCGCTCTCCTCTTCCTCGGGGTCTTCTTCGGCATCCTCGTCCGGCTCTTCATCCGGTTCCTCCGGCGCCTCTTCCTCCGCCTTCTTCGCGGCCTTCACGCTGTCCGCGTAGGCATCCGCATCATCCAGGCTGTAGATGAAATGGGCGTTTCCGAGGCTGTAGTGCACCGTGCGGCCGTCCGCCCCCCATGCCGGGAATTCCCCGCCGATGTCGGTCAGCTTGCGGGCCGGAAACGATGCACTGGCGGGATTGCCCACGTTGATGGTGATGGTTTTTCCGACCATCGGCACGGTGACCGTGTACATGTGCCGCTGGATCTCTGCCAGTGCCTGGTCTCCCTGCGGCGCCATTTTCAGGACTGACGGAAACAGCCCGCTGGTTGATCCGGCCGGTCGCGGGCCGCGCACGCGCACAATTTCTTTCTCATCCGTGCCGTCCCAGCGAATCGAGACCAGCGCATCACCGCGCTGCAGATAGATTCGATCCGAGCCCCGGACAAAGTGGGGTCCGCGACGACCACCGGTGCTCATGATTACCGTCGCCGCGCTCGGGCCGCCGTCAACAGGCACCCAGACCAGATCCTGCCCGGGAGGCCCCTCCGCTCCCTGGGACTCATACGTCTCGGCGAACCCGCGCTGAGCCACGACCCGGCCGTTTGCGGACCACGCCGGACTGAAGTACAGCCCGGCATCCATGGTGAGTTGCCGGGCCGAGCCGCGACCGTCCGTGCGGGCGGCCCAGAGGTGACCAGACTCTCCATCCCATGTGGCATAAGCCAGTTGGGTGCCGTCCGGGCTCCAGGCGGGATAGTGCTCGGAGCGGTCGTCGTCCGTCACGCGCCGAGGGTTGCTGCCGTCTGCTGCCGAGACCCACAAACGATCCATGGCCGTGAACGCGAGCATGGAGCCGTCCGGACTGGGTACCGCGTCCCGGATTTGCCGCACCGTGAATGTGGGCGTGTCGTCTATCGGATAGTCGAAGAACACTTTCGGCCCGAGGTCCAGGTCAAACGTGACCTGGAACGGGATCTCCTCGGCGTCCCCTCCTGCCACGGGCAGCTTCCAGATTTTCCCGCCGTACGAGGCAACCAGGTGCTGCGAGTCCGGCGTGAACGACATGCCCGGCAATACATCCAGCGTTGCCCGGCTTTCCTGGTCGTCATGCTGCACGGGGTACGCCAGCCAGCGATCCTCGCCGGAGTCCAGGTCCCGCACCATCAGGCCGGTGTGCTCGTCATGTCGGGTTCCGAACACCAGAAGCCGGCCGTCCGGGGACAGCGTGGGTCGGATCGCGGAGCCGTATCGACTCGTCTTCGTGTGGCGCTGCCCGGTCTCCCGGTCGTACGCCTCGATCTGGTACTGCGGAAACTGCGCGTTGTATTGCCAATCCCCGGTCCGGCGGGCATACCAGACGTGGTTTCCATCGGGCGATGGGGCCGCGCCGAGCATCTTGAGGTTCGCCGGTTCGCTGACCAGCTGCGCACCGCCCCCTCCATCCACGTGGAAGAGGTTCAGTTTGGGCTGCCCACCTCCGCGAAAACCGCCCATGCTTGCCACGATGTATTCCCCGTCCGGCATCCACTCCGGACTCTCAGCGCGATTCGAGGCCCCTTTCGAGATCTGCTTGAACGTGGAGTCGGCCAGCGTCATGGTCCAGATGTTCTGCCCGCCGTCCCGATCGGAAGTGAACACGAGCTGGGTACCGTCCGGCGAGAACCTTGGCTGTGCATCAAACGCCAGCCCCGACGTGATCTGCGTGGCCGCACCGCCTGCGATGGGCAGCGTAAAGAGATCTCCGAGGTAGTCGAAGGCGATGGTCTCTCCGTCCGGACTGACGTCGATCGATATCCAGCTGCCGGATGTCCGGTCTATGGTGATGGCACGATCAGCCTCGAGCGGCAGTCCTCCGTCCTTTTTCTGGGCGGTGGCAGGAAGTACCGCAAGGCACAGGACGATCAGGGGTAGCGTATGGCGCATGGCGACAAGTGTGGGTGGGGCGCAGCGTGGACTATACAACCCTGAAAACCTCCTGGGCAACGCAATTCCAACCACAAGCCGTTCAGCGACCCTGGGGACGGTTCAGCCCCGGATTCCTCATCCAGGTCGGTTCTGGCCCGGCATTTGCACATCAACGTGATGTGAAACGCCAGATTGCATATCAGGAAGATCCGGCCGTCGCCAGACGCCGTGCCCTGGGGCGTGCGCTGTTCGAACTCCGCCGTGCCGAGCGCGACGAGGAGACGACACGCAAGACCCGCCGGCCGCGTGCGAAGGTGAAGCTGGAAGACCGCCGCTAGGCATCGGTCCGGCAGAACGGGCTCGCGCACTGCCCGCTCCGGCACGCTTCGGCGCGCTCCGAGCAACGCAAAGCCGGGTTGGGGCCGCCGCATGGACTTGCCTTTCCGCCGCGGGATTCGTCCCTTCGCGGCCATGCGCACGCTCCTGATTTTCGTGATCGCCCTTCTGGGCGCGCAGACTGTCCTTGCCCAGCAGTTGGTCAGGGAGCGCAGGCCCGCAATGGGCACCACCGTATCCGTATTGCTGTATGCCCCTTCCTCTGAAGCGGCGGCTCCCCACCTCGAGGCAGCCTTTGCGGAAATCGAGCGCGTCGAACAACTCCTGAGTGACTATCGGGAAGACTCTGAATTGTCGCGGCTGAATCGGGCGACGGGACCTGTGACGGTCGATCCCGAAATGCTGCGCCTGCTCAACCGCGCCCTGGGTTGGGCCCGCCAGTCCGGAGGCGCATTCGATCCTACCGTGGGCGCCCTGATGGATTCCACCGACAGTCCGGTCGTTGGCTGGCAGCATGTGTCGGTGGACCTGTTGACTCGCGAAGTGTCGCGGCTTCGAGACGGTCTGCGCCTGGACGCCGGTGCATTCGGAAAGGGTTATGCGCTGGAGTCGGCGGCCACGGTGCTCCGCGAGGCCGGTGTGACCTCCGCCCTGTTGAGCATGGGCGGCAGCTCCTACCGCGCCCTCGGCCCGCCTCCTGGCGCGCGTGGCTGGCTCATCCACGTCGATGACCCGACAGAGGGCGGCACCCACGCCACCTCCGTCATGCTGAGCCAGGCGGGGCTCTCGACCTCGGGCAACCTGGAGCGTACACACATCATGGACCCGCGCACCGGGCAACCGGCGACGGGCTGCGAACAGACCACCGTGATCGCGCCGGACGCCATGGATGCCGATATCCTGTCCACGGCGCTCTGTGTGTTGGGGCCGGACGCGGGCGAGCAGATGCTGGGTGGGCTGTCCACAATTCGGGCCTGGCTGATCTACGCGGGCACCGAGCACTCGGAGGTCCGTACCATTCGCTGGACTTCACCATCAGGATCATGAACAGACGCACCTTCATAAAGACGGGCACGCTTGCGGCCGCCGCCGGCCCAGTGTCCTGGGCTGAGAGCGCTGCGAGTCCGGCCATCTGGACCCGGCGTGCCTCAGCACTTGCCCCATCGGACACCGTGCGTCTGGGCATTTTGGGTGCCGGCTCACGCGGCAAGGACCTGATGCGACATTTCTTGCGCAGCCCCGGCGTCGAATTCGGGGGCATCTGTGACGTGTACGAGCCGCGCTTTGCAGAAGCGCGGCAGATCACCGAGCAGAACACTCCGGTCTTCGAAGATTTCCGGGGCCTGGTGGAGTCGGACGTGGATGCGATTGTCGTGGCCACTCCACTGGGGCTGCACGCCGAGCATATGGTGGCAGCGGTTCGAGGCGGAAAGCACGTCTTCGGGGAGAAGTCTCTGGCCCTGACCCAGCCCGGCTGTGATCAGATTCGCAATGCCGTGCAGGACAGCGACCGCCTCTTTCAGGTCGGGCACCAGTACCGGTACGCGGGTTGGTATCAGGAAGCGGTGCGGCGCATTCGAGAAGGCGAAATCGGACGTGTCACACATATCCACGCGTTCTGGCATCGCAACTACAACTGGCGGCGTCACGTGCCGGAGCCGGGGCTGGAGCGCCTCATCAACTGGCGCCTGTACCGCGAGTGGTCAGGCGGGCTGCTCGCCGAACTCGGCTCCCACCACATCGAAACCGCCAACTGGATCTTTGACGCACTCCCGGTTCGGGCGATGGGCTCCGGCGCGATCACGTTCTATCAGGACGGGCGGGAGACCTACGACAATGTGCAGGTCATCTACGATTATCCCGAAGGCCGCAAGCTGTTCTTCAGCTCGGTGATCGGGAATCGACTCAACGGCTTCCAGATTCGGGTATTTGGCACGACCGGGACCATTCTTCTGACGCTACAGGACGGCGAGATCTACCACGAGCAGGCCACGGAAAACTCGGCGATTCCCGAGGAGCTGTTGAACGATCCGCGCTACACCTCCCCCACTCTCGCGACCGACGGCGACATGCCCTACCGGGGCACAGGGCACCCGATCGAGGTGCCTGAATCGATGCAGGGGGATCCGACCACGCTCGCGACAGCCGCGTTCGTGGAGGCCATTCGCAGCGGGAAGCGTCCGGAGGCCGACATCCATGTGGGCTGGGGCTCCGGGAATGCGGTGGCAGCTGGCAATCGCGCCATGCAGACCGGGATGCCGGTCGTGATGGAATCCGCGGAGGTGATGGGCGGCGGCCGGTAATTCCGGGGGCCTGTGGCCGCTCGCTACACCAGGACCCGCTCCACCAGCGCATAGGTCAGCGCCGTGATGAGCACGATGAACCCAAGGTTCAGCCAGATGCCCGCGCGGGCCATCTGAGGCACGCTCACCTTGCCGCTGCCGAACACGATCGCGTTCGGCGGCGTCGCAACAGGCAGCATGAATGCGCAGCTGGCGGCGAGCACGGCGGGCACGGCCAGCAGCAGCGGGCTTTGCCCGATGCCGATGGCCATGGCCGCCAGGACCGGCAGCATGGTGGCCGTCGTCGCGGCGTTGCTGGTCAATTCCGTCAGGAATATGACCAGCGCGACGAGCAGGGCAAGAATCAGGATCTGCGGCAACGCCCCGACGGCCGCCAGCGTCTGGCCGATTCCCTCACTCAGTCCGGTTCGGGTAAACGCGCCGGCCAGACTCAAACCGCCGCCAAACAGAATCAGGGCACCCCACGGAAGGCCTTTCGCCGTATTCCAGTCCAACAACGCACCTCCTTCGCCGCGAGGAATCAGGAACAGCGCAAGGCCGCCCGTCATCGCGATCCCGGCATCGGACAATCCCGGAATCACGCTGCTGAGCAGGGGCCGTGTGATCCAGAGCAGCGCCGTGCCTGCAAACACCATCGCCACGCGTCGCTCCCCCCTGGTCATGGCCTCCATGCCGGCCAGCTCGTCGGCCACGGTGCGTGCCGCCTCCTCCTGCCCGCCCCTGGGGACCCGGACGGCAACGCGGGTGAGCACGAAGTAGGTCAGAGGGAGCCCCAGGAGCACCACCGGCAGTCCGACACCCAGCCAGTTCACAAACGAGATGGCGATGCCGTACTCCTGCTCCAGGAAACCCACCATGAGCGCGTTCGGCGGCGTTCCGACCAGCGTGCCCATACCGCCGATGTTGCAGCCATAGGCAAGCCCCAGGAGCAGCGCAAGGCCCAGTTTGCCCGAGTCGTCATCGGCCACCTGGGCCACTGACAGCGCCACAGGCAGCATCATCAGACTGGTGGCCGTGTTGCTGACCCACATGCTCAGTGCGGCCGCCGCCACCATAAACCCGCCGACCAGGGCACGGCCGCCCGTACCTGATCGCTGGATGATGTTGAGCGCAATCCGCCGATGCAGCCCCGAGCGCTCCATGGCGAGCGCGATCAGGAATCCTCCCAGGAACAGGAAAATGATCGGATCCGCATAGGGTGCGGCCGTTTCCCGAATGGTGCCCGCGCCAATCAGCGGAAAGACCACCAGGGGCACCAGCGAGGTCGCCGGGATCGGAATGCTCTCCCCGATCCACCACGTGGCCATGAGCAGCGCAGCGCCGGCCGTCCACCACGCTGCGGCAGGAAGACCCTCCGGAGCCGGCCATAGCAGGAAGCCCAGGAAAAACAGCGGCCCCAACCAGAGGGCTACACGGCCACGTTGTCCGAGCACCTCCATCAGTCCGCTTCCACGCTCTGGTCGATGTCCAGAGCCGGCCCGGCACCTTCCGGCTCACGGATCGAGCGGATCAGATCCTGCACGGCGTTGGTTGGCGCCGGGAAGAACGGCATCAGCCCAAGCGTCACCACAAAGTTGACGATCATGCCGACGGCCCCGATGCCCTGCGGGCCGATGCCGAACGCCCAGGACGACATGCCGCCGTACACGCTGCCGAGGATGTAGGCCGCCGTAAACGTGATGCCCGCGATCATGCCCGCCACTGCAGGCACGGTGCCCACGCGCAGGGAGAAGATGCCCAGCACGATAGCCGGGAAGAAGCTGGAGGCGGCCAGTCCAAAAGCGAACGCCACCACCTGACTGACAAAGCCGGGGGGATAAATGCCCAGGAGTCCGGCGACCACCACGGCCACGCCGATGACAGCCCGACCGACCAGCAGGCGCTGCGCCTCGCTGGCCTGCGGACGCAGCATGCGGTAGTACAGATCATGCGCCACGCTCGATGAGATGACCAGCAGCAAACCGCTCGCCGTCGAAAGCGCTGCCGCCAGCCCACCCGCCGCTACAAATGCAATGATCCACCGCGCCAACCCGGCCATCTCCGGCGTCGCGAGCACAATGATGTCTCGGTCGGGACCGGTGAGTCCAGCCTGACGCAAGACCACACGGCCGTCTGTGCCTCCCTGGCCGGTCAGCCAGCGGGCATGCTCGGTCTTGATCTCGGCCACGCGTGCCGTGGACAGGGCACCGCTGCGGAAGACCTCGTTGCGCTCATCGCCCGTGTACGACAGCCGTCCATCGCCATCGTCCATCCAGAGGATGAGTCCGGTCGCCTCCCACGTGTGAAACCACTCCGGCAGTTCGGCCTGCGACTTGCCGTGCAGTCCGTCCAGCATGGTGTAGCGGGCAAATCCACCGATGGCGGGCGCGGTCAGGTAGAGGAGCGCGATAAACAGAAGCGCCCAGAAGGCGCTCCAACGCGCCGCCGCCACCGACTTCACGGTGTAGAAGCGCACGATTACGTGCGGCAGGCCGGCGGTGCCCGCCATCAGGGCAAGCGTTACGCAGAAGACGTTCAGCTTGTCCCAGGACCCAACAAACGGCTCCGTGTAACTGGAGAAGCCGAGGTCCTGGTGAATCTGGTTCAGCTTCTCGAGAAGGGCCGTACCCTCCCCTACCAGCGCGCTGCCCAGACCGACCTGCGGAATGGCCGTGCCGGTCAACTCAAGGCTGATCGCAATGGCCGGCGTCAGGAAAGCCGTGATCAGCACCCAGTACTGGGCCACCTGCGTCCACGTGATGCCCTTCATACCGCCGAGCGTGGCGTAGACGAATACGATGCCCACCCCCACGTAGACCCCTACGGAGACGTCCACTTCCAGAAAGCGGGAGAACACGATGCCCACACCGCGCATCTGGCCCGCGACGTAGGTGAAGCTCACGAACACGGCGCAGATCACGGCCACCAGGCGCGCGGTCTCGGAGCGGTACCGGTCCCCGATAAAGTCGGGCACCGTGAAGTGGCCGAACTTGCGCAGGTAGGGAGCCAAAAGCAGCGCGAGCAGCACATAGCCGCCGGTCCAGCCCATGAGGTACATGCCGCCGGCGTAACCCAGCGTCGAGATAAGGCCCGCCATGGAGATGAACGAGGCCGCGCTCATCCAGTCGGCTGCGGTTGCCATTCCGTTGGCGGCGGCCGGAATGCCCTGACCGGCCACGTAGAAGCCTTTGGTGTCCTTCACACGAGACAGCCACGCGATCACCAGGTACAGCGTGAACGTGACGCCGACAAACAGGAAGGTCCAGGCGCGAATACTCATGCCGCGGCCTCCTCACGATGCCGCTTGTCGAGGCGGTTCATGGCGAGGGCGTAGACCAGAATGAGCACCACGAACGTCATGATGCTGCCCTGCTGCGCGAACCAGAAGCCCAGCGGGTAGCCCCCCAGACTCCACTGATTCAGGTAGTCGGCAAAGAGCACGCCGGCTCCCAGGCCAACTGCGGCCCAGATGAGGAGCAGCACGCTCATGATGCGCAGGTTCTGCTTCCAGTAACGGTCGGTTCTTTCTGTTGACGCAGGCATGGGGCGACTATCTTGGCGCCCCGAAGAAACCTGCCACCACCCGGACCACGCAACCTTCATGGCTGACAAACCGCACGCCTTTCGCGGAGACGACATCGACATCTTCTGGGACGGCCGACTCTGCATCCACGTGGAGGAATGCGTGCGCGCCCGCGGGGACCTGTTTGAAGCGGGGCGAAAGCCATGGGCCAAACCGGAATCGGCCGAGTCCCTGGAAGAGGTGACTTCAGTCTGCCAGCGCTGTCCGACCGGCGCGTTGACCTACCAGCGCAAGGACGGCGGCCCGGCCGAAACGGCTCCGGCCGTCAATACGGTCGTGGTATCGCACGACGGTCCGCTGTATCTGTCGGGCGATCTGAAGATTGATGGCGCGGCGGACAACATGGAGGGGGTCGCGTTTCGAGCTGCGCTGTGTCGCTGCGGCGCCTCGTCTCGCAAACCTTTTTGCGACGGCAGCCACGAGAAGGCCGGGTTTCGCGATTCGGGTGCGGTGGGCAATCCAGACCCCGGCAACTCCGAGCAGGGCGGCGCGCTGGCCATCGACCGGGCCGAGAACGGTCCACTGCTCGTCAACGGCAATTTCCGCATCGTAACCGGCCACGGCCGTGTGGCATGGTCCGGCACCAAAGCTGCACTGTGTCGCTGCGGGCAGTCCTCCAACAAGCCGTTCTGCGACGGCACCCACCGGAGGGCCGGGTTCGAGGCGGAGTAGCTGCGCCGGACGCGCTAACGCACCACCGTGAACGGCCGGGCCCGCGCCGTGCTTCCTTCCAGCCGGGCGTAATACGTACCTGCTGCCAGCCTCGAGACGGATATGGTGGCGCTATTTGACCCCGGCCGCAGGGTGACCGGGTGCAGACCGACACGGGCGCCCCGCACATCGTAGATCGCCAGGCGCCCGGCCAACAGTCGATCCGATTGCGTCTCGATCGTTACGTGACTGGTAGCGGGCGATGGGAAAAGCGCCTCGATCCGCACTGCGCCTGGCAATTCCGGGCCGCGAGCCGCGCTCACGCTGGAACCCAGAAAGCCCAGGCGGTCGAACACGCCTCCCAACACCTCCGGCCACGCGGGCAGTTCAAACCAGCCGGCCAGCACGGTCGCATAGACTTCCCGGAAGTCGACCGAGTAGCGGAGGTCGCCATTGTCGTCCAGGTTCGTGAAGTCAGGCGCCGTCCCGTGAAAGCCGCCTTCCAGGTTCGATCCAAAAATGAACTGGGGCGCAACCGTGGCATGGTCTGTTCCACGAGATCCGTTCTCGCGCATGGTCCGGCCAAACTCCGAGAACGTCATCACAAGGACGTCCTCGTCCAGGCCACCCGCCTCCAGATCCGTCAGGAAAGCCTCGACGCCGCCGGCCAGCTGAGCCAGCAGGACGTGATGGTCGTTTTCCTGCTCGCTGTGCGTGTCGAAACCGTCCAGGCTGACATGGTAGATGCGGGTACCCAGGCCGCCCCGGATCATGCGGGCCACCGCAGCCAACTGTTCCGAGAACTCACCGTCCGGATAGTTCGCCCGGTTTGGCGTGCCGTCCAGCGCTGCGGCGACAGCCTCCGAATACCGGAATGACGAGTTGGCTACCTCCCGCATAAATGCCATTTCCAGGCCGTAGGGCGTGGCGGGCACAGCCAGCGGGTCGAAAGTCGGCCCACCGTCACCCAGATCCTGTACGGCCCCGCTCACGGTCATGCCCAGGTTGGCATCACGCCCCCTGAACATCATCGAGGCACCGCCCAGTTGCACTCCCACCGGAGAGCTCGGGAGATTGCCGATGTACTCCGGGTGCAGGGATTCCAGCGCGCGCCCTCCCCATCCGGTACGGTCGTACACGTCGGAGTTCGACGCCGATACCCAGATGTCGGTCGACCTGAAATGGCTCAAATCCGGCTGTGGATAGCCCACACCCTGGATAACCGCCATGTTGCCGTCGGCGAACCGCGTACTGAGCGGAGCCAGTGCCGGGTGGAAACCAAGGTCTGCGCTCACCGGAATCACATCGGCTTCCCGCAGCCCGAGCCGGGGCCGTTGCCGGTGGTACTCGTCCTCCCGGAACGGCACGATCGTATTCAGCCCATCATTGCCGCCGGCAAGCTGGATCAGCACCAGCGTGCGCCCGGCGGCCTGGCCGGCAAGTGCGTTGAGCAGGGAGTTCTGCCCCATCGCCCGCATGGGCAAGCCGCCATGCAGCATGACACCGGCTGAGGCGAGCCCGAGCCCGGAAAGAAACTGCCTGCGGGTCCACGATTCGTGGTCCGCAGTGTGCGCCGCACCATCCTCAAGCCGCGCACCATGTCGATTGTCGTTGCGACACATGATCAGGTGAGCTGGTATTCGGGCTGACGCACGAGATTGTAGAGGAAGTACCGGATGAGCTGCGGCGCCTCCTGACGCTGCAATACCCACTCGTACCAGGGGAATCCGGTCAGAAAACGTCGCGCCACGACCTGCCGATATTCCGGCCAGTCCAGCACCTCCTGAGGGATCGGGTTGTTCACCAGATCACCCGCGAACTGCGGATTGCCGCCGTCCGTGATGTGCGCCTGCTCCAGTGGAACCGGCATCACATGTTCGGCGATGGCGACGGCTAGCTTGAAAGGCGCTGCAGCGTCATTCGGGTCGTGTAGCGCCGTCGCGAAAGCGCGGACCGCATCGTCCGTCATCTCCTGGTTGTGGTAGATAAACCACCCCCCGAAATCCCAGCGAAGCGGCAGGGTGTTCGTATTGATCCAGTCCCGGTATCCCGGCCAGCCGGCCACGTTGGGGGGAAACAGGATCCACTGATTCAGCTCGGCGGGCCCCCAGTAGAGTCCCAGGCGCAGGTCCTCATCCAGCGGAATGCCCAACTCCGTCACCATGCCGACCATCAGCTGCACCGGCATCTTGATCTGCGCCCCGCGCAAGGCCTCATCCTGCAACTGTGACGAGGTCAGCAGCTGACGGATGACCGGCTCCAGCTCGAAATCGGACTGCACCATGGTGTCCGCGAGCTCCGCAATCACGCCCGGGTCCGGCACCTCGTGTACAAACTCCCGATACAGCTTTGCGCAGATGAATTCGGCAATCTGCGGGCCGCGGGTCTCGAACACGATGTCGACCACCTGGTCGTAGTCAAACTCCCCCGTTCGCCCCAGGAATGTCTTTTCGCCTGTGTCGTGGAGGAAGCGGTTGAAATAGACATCCAAACGGTGCCAGTCTACCGTCCAGCCCGTTAGGGCGCGGGCTATCTGGGCGATGTCCTCTTCGGTGTAGTTGACGTTTCCGGCACTGTCCCGGGGGCCCATCGTGAAGAGCTCCAGCAGCTCGCGGGCGTAGTTCTCGTTCGGCGCGGCTTTCTCGTTGAGGTAGCCGTCCAGGTAGTAGAGCATCGCCGGCTGCAGCCCCATCGTGCGGACAAAATCACGGAAGTTGCCGAGTGCGTGGGTCTCGAGGGTCTTCCAATAGCGCCAGGCGAACGCGGAAATGAAGTAGCTGTCGAAGCTGGTCACGAAATGGTCGTGCCAGAACACGGTGAGGCGCTCCAGCAGGCCGCCCTGAACCTGCGATTCGGTGATGTTGCCGGCCAATTCCAGCCACCAGGCTTCATTCAGGGAGAAAAACTCCTCGAACGCCGCCTCGGAGGCGTACTGATGGGGCGGCTGGGTGTTGGCCCAATCGGGCTCCTCCATCCCGGTCGATGCGACTGCCTCATCTACGAGCCTCGATGCCGCTTCCACCCCCGTGAGCCCCACAAGAGGGGCGATGGCGTCCGGCGCTGCGCCGAAGCCCGCTCGTCGCAGCAAGTGACGGGCACCGGCCTTATCGAGTACTTGCGTGGCCTGCGAGAGCGAGGCGCCCTTGCGCGCAGCCGGTGCCACCGGAGTCGCGGAGGGTGGAGCAGCCGGCCGAGCCGGTCTGGGCACTTTCCGTTCGAGCGCGGCAACCTGATCCCGCCAATGTCCCAGCGACTTTGCGGTCGGTGATCTGGTTTGCGCAGCCCTCACGCCTCGCCCCGCACCACAGCGAATCCGGCCTCGACGGCTTTCGCCTTCGTCGTGATGGTCATCGGCTGCACCTGGCGCAGGGCTACCTCCCGCTTCAGCCGCTCCTGACCACCGCCGGAGACGTTGAGCAGAATCACTTCGTCCGAGGCGACGCGCTTGTCCGCAATGGCTTGTCGGAGGGCCGCCAACGCTACCGCGGCGGGAGACAGCACGTCGATGCCCTCAAGGCGCTCGAACATATCGGAGGCCTCCTGGGCTTCCATGGTGGACACCGAGTACGTATTGCCGTCACTGACCGTCAACACGTCGTGCAATCCTCCGATCACGTCGTACGCCGGCGTGCGGTTGACCAGGTAGTCCGAAAACACCTGCACGTCGCCATCGGGCATGTCCTCCGGAATGAACGAGCGGCGTCCGGCCTGCCAGGCATGGTGGATCGGCGCAAACGCCGAATTCTGGGCGATGTGGATGGCGGGCAGGTCTCCGGGCACGAGCCCTGCGTTCTTGATGCGCAGATTCATCTCGTGCACTCCGATCGGCCCCGGGCCACCGCCTACGCCCTGGAAGTAGTGATGCGGCAGCCTGCCGGCCTTTTCAATCATCTCAAGCATCAGGGTGGCAATGCCGTCGCGGCGGGCCACGTTGTGCACGCCGCCCTCGCGACGCCAGCCGCCCTCCTCCATGATGGCGCCGGTAACGTCGATGGCATCGTTGTAGTGCCCATCGGCCACACCAATCAGACGAATGCTGTCCGTGGGGTGGTCCTCCGGAACCCAGATGCGCTTCAGATGCTGCTCGGCAACGACCAGCAGGATCGGATAGTCAGCGAGCCCCCCGAAATGGGCGAAGGCCCGGGCGGTGTTGCCGGCAGACGCGCAGATCAGGCCTGGAATATTGTGGTCCTTCAGGCGCTGCAGGGTTGGAACGGCCTCCAGGTCCTTGAATGTGGTCGTGGGGCAGGCACCTCCCCGCTCCGGCCAGTAACCGTGAAAGGTGATCCAGAGGTTGGTAAGGCCCAGCGCTTCTGCCAATCCCTCACTCTGATACGCGACCGTTCCGGCGGACAGTTCGGACGCCCGGGACGCCGGGAGCCACTTGCCCCATTTCCAGATGCCGGACTCGACGTCGGTCCGAGGAGTGCTCGAGGCATACTCGGCACGCAGAAGAGCCCGGTGATGGTAACGGTTTGTATACCGGTCGGTCAGCCGGGCGTCGGTGGCCAGGCAGCGAAGGGCGTATTCAGCCATAGGGAGGGTTTGCTGGAAGAGCGCGCTATACGCGCCAGGGACCCGGGTGTGCCGTTCTTGTCCGCGGCCTCCCTGTCGGATACTTTGCGGACTCCCTCAATCTCTCGGAGGTGCCGACATGGTATCCCTTACCGCCCTCTGGCTGCCGATCCTGGTGGCTACCGTGCTGGTCTTTCTGGCTTCCTGGATCATGCACACCGTGCTGCCGCTGCACCACAACGATTTCGACAAGCTCCCCAACGAGGAGTCCTTCCTTGCCGACTCCCGCGCCGCGGGCTGGAGGCCCGGACAGTATGCGTTCCCCCGTCCCGACGACCCGAAGGACTGGATGAACGAGGAATTCCAGGCCAAAGCCAACCAAGGGCCCATGGGCATCGTATTCGTAGGCCCCGGCATGGACGGCATGGGCAAGCAGCTGGGCCAGCACTTCGCCTACTGCCTCTTCATTTCGGTGTTTGCGGCCTACATCGGTGCCGAGACGCTGGCTGCCGGCACGGAATACATGCAGGTGTTTCAGGTCACCGGGGCCGTGGCCTTCGCGGCATACGGACTGGCCCACGTCTCGCACGCCATCTGGTGGATGCACTCATGGAGCTCCACCGGCAAATACCTGCTGGACGCTCTGGTGTACGGACTGCTGACGGCCGGGGCATTCGGCTGGCTCTGGCCGGGCGCCTGAACGCGTGACTGAACTCGTCGCCGACCTGCAGGCTCGACTCGCGAGTCGGGCACAGCCGGAAAAGCGGCGATGGTGGGAGCAGTATCTGAAGGGGCAGGCCCAATTTCGTGGCGTGCCCATGGGCGACGTGCGCGCTGCCGTACAGGGATGGTTTGCGGACTATCACCTGGAGCGACTGTCTGACGCAGACCTGCTGCGACTCAGTGACCGCCTCATGGCCCAGGCGCATACGGAGGACAAGCTGGCCGTGGCGCTGCTCCTACAGGAGGTGCTTCTGCCAGCCGGCAGACTGCCCTGGCCGGACGTGCTGGCGCGGACCGGAACATGGTTTGAGAAGGGCTACCTGGCGGACTGGAATGCCGTGGACTGGTACAGCGTCAAGGCACTCTGGGCACTGGTTGGCCGGGACGGACCGGACTGCGCGCGCGCGATCGTGGACTGGCACCGAGCCGAAGGACTGTGGCAAGCCCGGGCTTCGATGGTCACCTTTGCCAACGTGGCATCCCGCGGCGACGCACTCTTTCCCGGATTTGTGGCCGGCATGCTGCAGGCGGGCGATGTGCTCATCGCCCGTCCGGAACGCTTTTCGAAGACGGCTGTGGGCTGGGTGCTGCGCGGCGTGCGAGAGGCCGCGCCGGAGGCCGTGGACGCGTTTGTCGAGGCGCACCTGGCTCAATTCTCGACGGAGGCGCTGCGCAGCGTCTTCAAGAACCTCGACAAAGGGCGGCTGCGGTCATGGGTGGACCGCCATCGCGCCGTCCTGGTCAGTTCGGATTGAGCTCGCCGTCAGCCTCCGCGGTGGCGCCGCCGAGAATCTGGGTGAGTGTGATCGCCTGAATCAGTTCCTCGCTCGTCAGGTCCGATGTGCTGTGGCCGACCAGCGTGAGCGCGCCGGACATCGTGAAGTCGAGTTGGGCGTCTATGGTGCTGGCTGACAGGAAGTCGGACGCGGTGATCGGAATGGGCGTAGTCAGGTTCGCTATCAGCGGGTAAAACACCAGGTTCGGCCGTATCGGGTCACTGAAATCCCGGATTTCCGGGATCACGACCGGGTTGGCCGGGCGTGTACTCGTGAACGACTGGGTATCGAGGTCGAACCACTGGAATCCGCTGCCGATGGCAAGGAGCTTGTCTCCGCGAGTCATGCCGTTGACGTCTGCAAGGGCGATGCGCACGGTGCGCTCGGTGCCGTCCAGCTGGATGTAGTCGAAGTCGGTGTAGCCAAGGAGAACCACCGCGCGATTGGACGTGCCGTCCGCCAGCGTCGGCTTGATCTGGATCGAGGCGTTGATCGGCACCTCCTGGGCGAAGTCGAAGGGAAAGAGTTGGGCGCTGGATGGAGCGATGTCCGGGCGACCGTCTCCGAAGACCACAATGCCATCGTCCGGTGCGGGATCGATGGTGAACAGCACCGAGAGCGCATCGCCCGTCACGTTGCTGGGTGTGATTTCGAAGTCGATACCGGCTGTTTTGGGCGCGGCGACTTGCGGGGCCAGCGTGGAACTGGTCAGGATGGTCTGCGCAGAGATGGAGTCGGGCTCATCGGAGCCGCTGTCGCAGGCCACAAGCAAGAGCAGGGCGAGCGCGGGGAGGAGGCGGGTCATCGGTGGCGGAGTGTCGTGTAACCGGGTGCCTTGTGCGCCGTAGCTTACGGTGAACCCGCCTTAAAGACGATGCCTTGTTTTGTCGCCGTCATCGCCCTGCTCTTCCCGCGCCTGTTCATCGCCTACCTGTGGTTTTTTACGGGGTGGCTGCACGCGGCGTTCGACAGCTTCCTCTGGCCCCTGGTTGGTTTTCTGTTTGCCCCCTTCACCCTGCTCTGGTACTCGGTCGTGGTGAACCACTATGGCGGTGAGTGGGGCGCGCTTCAGATCATTGTGCTGGTCGTGGCCATCATAACCGATATCTCGCCCGGTGGGGCCAAGAAGCGCAAGAAGTCCTAGGGATGCGCCTGCAGGGTGGCGTCGGCATTGAAGCCGGTTGAGCCACCGAATCCGACGATCATCTGCGTCAACGTGAACGACTGGATGAGCACATCGTCCGCGAGGTTCGACGAGGTCTGACCCAGGAGGGTGATCCCGTTGCCCATGTTGAAATTGATCGTTGACTCGATCGTGGATGCAGCGAGATAGTCGGCCGCAACGACCGTCAGCATCGCGTTCAGGTTGACCGTCATCGGATAGTATTCCAGATTCGGCCGGATCGGGTCTGAGAAGTCGCGGATGACTTCGATGACGGCCGGGTTCGCGGGACGCGTGGCGCTGAAGCTGCCCGTATCGAGGTCGTACCAATCGAACTGGCCGCCGCCCATGTCCAGCAGCTTGTCGCCGCGAACCATCCCGTCGACATCGGCAAATGCCACGCGCACGGTGCGCATGGTGCCGTCATCCTGCTCGTACTCGAAGTCCGCGTATCCAAAGATGGGATGCACGCGCTCCACGGTGCCGTCAGAGAGCGTCGGCTTGATGCCGATGGCCTGGTTGATGGCAAAAGGATCTTTCAGATCGAACGACTGAAGGGTTGCCGTGGTCAGGGCGATGTCCGGGCGATTGTCTCCAAAGACGACGATACCGTCGTCGGGAGCGGGGTCGAGAGGAAATACGACCGACAGGATTTCTCCGGTGACGTTGGTCGGCGTTTCGAGGTAGTCGGAGGAGCTGCCCTTGTGGGCCACTTTTCCTGCGTGTGATCCCGGCGTGGCGAGCGACGTGGATTTGAGGATTGTCACCGCCTGCTTGTCGCCGTGGTGGTCGTGATCGCCGCCGCCGAGCTCGTGCATGGCATCGCAGGCGGTCAACAGAAAGGCGAGGGCGAGAATCGTGAGGCGTTTCATGGCGGTGCTCCTTGGGCTCGTTGGTGTAATACGCGGCCTGGAGCGCCTGCGGGGGCCACGGGGGTGGCGATTTTTGGAGTTCGGGGTTGATGGGGATGTGTGAGCCGCAGGTCCTGGGTTTGTTGTCCAAGCTTGTATGAACCGTTGGAACCTTAGGGGCACTGAGGTATTTTCCCGCGCTCCTAATTCCTCGGTAGCTCAACGGTAGAGCATGCGGCTGTTAACCGCAGGGTTGTAGGTTCGAATCCTACCCGGGGAGCATGTAAAAGCCTCGGATCCGTCAGGGTCCGGGGCTTTTTGCGTTCAGGGCAGGCTCAGGCAATTCAGCCATGGCTCTACTATTGCAATAGTAGACAACCTTGTCTACTATGCGCCTAGTAGAACAGGTCCGGCATGAACAACAAGCGCCTTCCGCCTAACCTCGGCGACACCGAAATGGAGGTCCTCAATCTCGTCTGGCACCTCAAGCGCGCCAGCGTGGCGGAGATCCATGACCGGATCGCCGGCCAGAGACCCGTCGCCTACACCACGGTGATGACCGTCATGCGCAAGCTTGCAGACAAGGGGTACCTCGGCTTCACCAAGAAAGGCAATGCCTACATCTACCACCCTTTGGTTGAGGAGCAGTCCGTGCGGAGTAACCTCCTCCAACGCCTCCTCCACAGGGCATTCAGTGGATCACCGATGGAGTTGGTGCAGACTCTCGTGGCCGAGGAATCGTTCTCGCAAGAGGAAATAGAGGAGTTGGATCGCCTTATCGGTGAGCTCAGAAAAAGGGAGGAATCGGAATGACAGCGATTTTTCAGGCGGTTTCAGAGTGGGCGGTACAAACTGCGCTCCCCGCCATCGTTCTCTGGTCTGTCTTCGGAACTGTCGTCACAGTGGCCGCCGCCATTGTTGGCGATCGTAGGGCGCGGCTCAAGAGCGATGTGCTCGTTGCGACCATCCTCCTTTTACCTCTGATGATATTCACGCCAAAGGGTGTCCTAAACGTACCCGTGACTGCGCCGGCGGCGGTCGTCACTGAGTTCACTTCCCAGGCCACGCCGGGCACGCGGACACACTCTGTCGATCGACCCGCGCTCTCTCCGCGAGAGACGATGGCTCCTGCAGCCACGGCTCACCCTTTCGGCCTTACGAACCTGCTCCTGCTGATCTGGGCTGGTGGCGCCCTGGTCGGCCTTGTGAGACTATCCGTCGCATCACGAGCATTGGCAGGTCTCGTCAAGCGATCCGAAGTGACAGGGAGAACGCACAATGGCATTCCCATTCTACGATCCAGGGAGACCACTGTCCCTTTCGCGACGGGCTTTCTGCGGCCCGCAATCGTCCTCCCCGCGGTGGTCCCCTGCGAAGACCTCGTACTTCGCCACGAGTCGGCCCACGTCGAGGCACTGGATACCTGGGCCCTCCGTATCACTCTCCTTACACGTGCCGTGTTTTGGCCGCATCCGCTCCTCTGGATAATGGCACGAATGGCCGCCACAAGTCGAGAGATTGCTTGCGACAGCGCCTCCGTGCGGAGCGGCGATGCGGTCGCGTATGCACGCATGCTTCGCGCTTTCGCCGCTGCAGGGCACACACCGTCTCCTTCCATGGCCGGGACACCGGATCTCCGTCGTCGAATCCGAGCCCTCGGGAGTGATCAGACGACCGCGATGCGCAGGAATGTCCGGGTCCCGTTGGCGCTAACGCTACTTGGAATCGCCATCGCAGGGTGCGACGTCGAGCGACAGGCCGGTATCCCGGTGGCGCAGGCTTCCCTTTCCTCCGAGCCAATCTCCGTCCTTTTTCGCGGCGATGCTGACCGGAGACATGTTGAAGAAGCGTTATGGTTTGCAGGAATCCGGCCATACGATGCCGACTGGGGCGGTCTGAGACCAGTCAGGGTCGAGGTCACCCGGGACCTCCCACTGACGGCGCAGGAGACCAGGGCCCTCCATGACAATCCACGCGTCACTGAGGTGAGCCTGGCTAGAGGATCGGATACCGTCTGCCTCAATCGCAGACGCTCCGCCGACGAACTCATGGTCGTAGTGATGTTTGACTTTGGCACATCAGCCGAAGACGCACGCCGCGCGGTGGAAACCGCAGTTCGCGGGGACATATGCGACTTGCGCAAGGTCGCAAACTGGGTTCGTATTCCTGATGTGGCGCCGGAGAAGCGCCAGGAGGTCGTCGACAAGCTCTTGGCCGATCCCTCCGTGGTTTCCGTGGACGGCACGTCATCCAGACCTGAGTCCGATCTCACGCCGACCGACTGGAAGACCATCGAAACCAGCACCGTCAGGCTGGAAGTACCTGGGACTTGGGACGTCTTCCAGCATGCCGTGGGTGAACGCGGCTTCTCGCTGCTTCGGGTTCAGGCCCCTTCCAGCAATCTGTCCATCCAGATCGACACACACATCGCAGGGACCTTCTCGGCCGGACAGGAGAAGCGGTGGGGCGAACAGGAATTCCTGGACCGCATTGCCTACGCCCGTGAGATCACCAGTATTACAGACATCCTCAAAGACCCGGAGGCGAAATCGGAGGGTAGTGTCGTGGTTCAAGCAGCCGGCGGGACCTACTACGCCTCATACGCGACCCAGGGCGATCTGAGATATCTCGTTCTGGCCGGGGGCGAAATGGAGCATCATTTCC
This sequence comes from Rhodothermales bacterium, assembly GCA_017643395.1. Classification (NCBI taxonomy): domain Bacteria; kingdom Pseudomonadati; phylum Rhodothermota; class Rhodothermia; order Rhodothermales; species Rhodothermales bacterium. Next base: position 428,835 of record JAEPNP010000002.1, read on the forward strand.
GTGATCTTCTCCGCATGATCGAGAGCATTCGATTCACCGACGGAGAGATCACCCGGTATCTGGAAGACGATGACCGGGCTGAGTTTACCCGGCTGATGAAACCGATTGAGGATTCTCTTACTGGGTTCTACGCCCTCGTCGGGGACTCCGATGAGAACGCCCCAGACGCGGTGTCTCTCTCCGCTGCTCGGAGATTGGCAGCGGCCGGGTGTCGTTCTCTGGAAGAGGCCTTGGATCACCCCCTGTCAGAATTCATGCCTCGAGCTCAGGGCCGCAATGAGGGACCCGCACTGGGAGAGATGGCGCTCATGGGGCACCTTGCATGCCGGTTCTCCACGGACTACGCCGACGCGTTCGCCAACCGAGTGAGCGATCGAGAGCGGTACCTCGACGTCAAGTATCAATTGGCCGTCTGGGATCAGACGGTAAAAGGCTTCCGGAAGACCTGGTTGGACGGGTGAACCGCGTGGTTTGCGCCTGACTGGCAAACAGGAGCCTCGGGTCCGTCAGGGTCCGGGGCTTTTGGTGTTCAAGGCGAAGACTCGTCGCTCTTCCGGTGCCGCGCCGCCGCTGCGGTCACGACGGGCGCCTCGACCGTGGCCCACAGCCACTGCTTCGGATCGGTCCCGTCCAGGATCAGCCTCCGAAGGCGCTCCGCGCGTGCGCTTACCGACCGGAGTCCCCACAAAACCGCCAGACATGGGATAAGGGGGTGCTTTTCCATGTTTGCCCTGCCGCCGGCGCCGTCGGAGTCGACAATGGGGGTGCTTTTCCATATCGGGCCTGCCGCGGCTGCCGTCCGCGTGGAAAACGGGGGTGCTATTCCATGTCCTGGCTTGCGCGGCCGGGCGGGCAGCGCATGGCCGATCCGGCCGGCATGCCAGCCGGGCTGAGCCCAGCGTGCACTGTTTTAGGGAGTCGCCGTCCATCGTGCAGTGCCTATACTTGGCCACCCCAGGCCGGCTCGATCCCTCACTACCCCTAGCTTCATGCACAAGCCCGCCCCGACCTGGCTTCTGGCGCTCGCCACTGCCCTCGCGGTCCTGGCCACGACAACCCAACCCGTCGCAGCCCAACAGACAGACGCCGAGCCGCCGGCGCGCCTGGCCATGTTTCTCGATTGCCAGCGCTGCCCGGAGACGTTCATTCGTCAGGAGGTCGGCTACGTGGATCACGTTCGGGACCGTGAGGTAGCGGACGTGCACGTGCTCGTCACGCGCGTGGAGACCGGAGCAGGCGGCGCGGCTCACACGTTTGACCTGATCGGACTGCGGGCCTTCGCAGGCCTCGACTTCACCACGGTCTACACCACCAATGTGAACTCGACGGAAGCCGAGCAGCGCGATGGATTCCTGCGCACGCTGGAGGCTGCGCTTGTCCCCTATCTGCTCCAGACGTCGATGCGGGATCGGGTGCAGGTTAGCGTGGCCGAGACCGAACAAGTAACGGAGGTCGAGACCGAACCGGTGGAAGACCCCTGGGACTACTGGACCGTAGAGATGTATGCGGACGGCAGCGCAGACTTCGAGTCTCAGCAGCGCTCGTTCGACACGCGCTACGGCGTTTACGTCAGCCGCGTGACTGAAGACTGGAAGCTGCAGCTCCGGCCTTTTTTCAACTACAACTACGATCGGTTCGAACGCGGAGACCGCGTCATCACCAGCACAGCGCGGCGGGACGGTTTCACCAGCTACGCCATCCGCAGCATCTCGCCGCACTGGTCGGTCGGCGGCTTCGCCGACATTTTCACCTCGACCTTTGCCAACGTGCAGTGGCGCTACCGCGTCATGCCGGCCGTCGAGTGGAGCCTGTACCCATATCGCGAGGCCACGCGCCGGCAGTTGACGGTGGCCTATCGCGTAGGCGCTTCACATATCACGTACCGGGACACGACCATATACAACGAGATCGAGCAGCTGCTGCCACAGCACCTGCTCAACGCGGGATACGAGGTCATCCAGCCCTGGGGCGAGGTTGAGATCGGCGTTACGTCCGCCCAGTATCTGCATGAACTGGAGCGTTTCAGTCTGCAATTCGACGCCGAAATCGAGGTGCGCATCACCCGGGGTCTTTCGGTCGAGGTGGGAGGCTCGCTGGAATTCATCCACGACCAGATCAACCTTCCCAAGGGTGATGCAGACCTCGAAGAAGTGCTCCTGCGCCGACGCGAGCTCGAAACCAACTACGAGGCGGGTCTGAGCTTCGGCTTCCGCTACCGGTTCGGCTCGATCTACAACAACGTGGTCAATACGCGCTTCGGCGGCATCGGCAACCGGGACCGCTTCTGACCGCCACGGTCAGGCGTGGAATTCGGCCGACTAGCCGTGCAACTGCTCATCGGCTGCCGAATCCGCCCCGTCGGGCGGCGTGATGGCCGACACTGGGACGACCAGTCCCGGTACGGAGACACTCTCCACCACCTGCCCGCGCTCCAGCCGCCGGCCAGACCGAAAGCTGCCGCCACGGGGATCAGCGTACACCTCCACGGCACGTCCCGCGAGGTCAACTATCCAATACTCGGGTATGTCTTCGGCGGCATAGATGGCCTTTTTGCGGGTCCGGTCCGTGCTCAACGAGGAATGAGACACTTCCACCACCAACAGGCACTCCGCCCCCGAGAGTCCTACTTCCCAGTCATCAGAGTCCCTGGCGATCACGAAATCAGGGACAAGTTGCGTGTGCCGGCCGACGTTCAGCCCCCCGGCCGGGCTGCACAATAGGCCCGGGCCAAGCTGCTCTGGCAGCAGTCGCGTGAGCACGGCGACGGCGCGGAAATGCCAGTTCCCGACCGGGCTCATGCGCTCCACCTGCCCGTCGATGAGTTCCACCCGCTCGTCGGGTGAAATGATGCCAACCTCACCCATCTTGAGGTAATCCTCGATCGTGAAACGATGTATGGAAACGGTGCTGGCGGCCACGATGTCTTGCAACGATCTGGCTGGTCTCACGCGGGCTTGACCCTCGGGTTTCTAACCCCTAGAGCAGCCCGCCGGCTGACTTGTCACGCAGCGACCACGAAGGAGCGAGGATGCCGCGCCTGCCAGACCCCGCTCAAGCCCCCGCCGGCAGCACTGACGCATCCGGCTCAAGCGGGCCGCCTTCGACACCCAGGAAGCTGGTACAATGCGAGCAGCGGCTGGCCTTGAAGGGCACCACCTCCCTGCAATACGCGCACTTCTTGGTCGTCGGCTCTGCAGCCTCCTGCTTCTCATCTCCGCCGAACTCGTCCTTCAGCGCCTCCGAGGCCTTGTGGATCATCCGGATGACAACAAACATGGCCATCGCTATGATCAGCAGCGCCAGAACGTTCGTCAGAAACGAGCCGTAGTTCAGCGTCGTGGCTCCAGCCGCCTGCGCCAGCTGAAGCGAGGCGTACGGCGGCTCGGTCTCGGGACCGGCGCGGAGCACCACAAACGCATCCGAGAAGTCGGTCTCCCCCAGAAGGAGACCGACGGGCGGCATGATGATGTCGTCCACCAGGCTCTTCACGACGGTCGAAAACGTCGCCCCCACGGTGAAGCCGATGGCCATATCGATGAGGTTGCCCCTCATCACGAAGTTCTTGAACTGCTTCAGGAGCGCTGCCATGTCTCGCGGGCTAGATTGATGGCCCCGAATCTCCCGTTCGCATGAGCCGAATCCAAGACGCGACCCTACTCATTACCGGCGGTGCCTCCGGCATCGGCCGCCTCATGGCCGCCTCCGCTCTACAGAAAGGCGCCGCCCGCGTCGTTCTGTGGGACATTAACAAGGCCGGTCTGGATGAGACCGTGTCGGAACTCGGGGACCGGGTCTCGGGCGATGTGGTCGACATGTCTTCCGCCGAACAGATTCGCGAGGCAGCCACGCACCTCCCGTCTCTGGACATCCTTATCAACAACGCGGGAATCATTGTCGGTAAGGACTTCGCAGATCACACTGCGGAGGACATCGACCGGACCCTGGGCGTCAACATCCGCGGCCCCATGCATCTGGCCTCTGCAGTGCTGCCCGCCATGCTCGACCGCGGCACGGGTCACATCGTAAACATTGCATCTGCCGCCGGCATTGTCGCCGCGCCCAAGCTTTCGGCCTACTCGGCGTCCAAGTTCGCCATGGTCGGTTTCTCCGACTCCCTGCGCCTGGAGATGCAGCGTGACGACACCGGCATCCGGGTTACCTGCGTGCAGCCGTTCTACATCCACACCGGCATGTTTTCGGGGGTCACCTCCCCCATCATTCCCATCATGAAACCGGACGATGCGGTCCGTCGCATCATGAAGGCCATCGAGCGGGACGCCGCCTACTTGCGCATGCCCGCGCTGGTGAAACTCGGTCCGTTCCTGAAGGGTGTGCTGCCCCGGCCGGTGTTTGAATTCACAGCCGGCAAGGTGTTCGGCATCTACGACGCCATGAACGGCTTCCGCGGCCGGGACTGAGCCGACGTCCGGCCGATTGGTCCCACGCCAAGGAGAATTATTCGTCGCAACAATTAACCATTTGGTCACACTATTTGGTGTAACCATCAGGTAGATTCCCCGTGTGAGCGCCATGGAGAATCCCCAACCCGACACCGAGCAGGCCATTTTTGAGGCCGCTCTGGAGGTGTTTGGCCGAAAAGGACGGGACGGAGCGCGCATGCAGGAGATTGCCGACCGTGCCGGAATCAACAAGGCCATGCTGCACTACTACTACCGCAGCAAGGACCGCCTGTATGAAGCCGTATTCGACTATGCCTTCGCGCGCTACTGTGCTGCGGTCAGCGACAGTGTACCGGCGGACGAACCGATACCGGTGACCATTGAGCGCTTTGTATCGCGCTACACCGCATTCCTGAGCGTCGAGCCGGAGGTGATGCGTCTCTTCGTGCAGGAAAACCTGTCTGGCGGGCGGTCACTCGCCGCTCATATCCAGAAATCCCGGGACGGGGACGGGCCTCCCCTGCTTCCTCTGGCCCTGAAAGAGCGGCTTGCCTCTGACGAAGGGCCCGGACATGTCTTTCTCTCGCTGCTCTCGGCCTGTGTCTTTCCGTTCGTCATCGAACCCACCGTATTTGCCATGTTTCCAGCCGCCGCGGAGGACCCGGAACGTTTCCACTCGGATCGGGCCCGCACGCTGACCCAACTCGTGCTGTCGGGCATGGAGGGGACCTCATGAAACGACTTCTCCTCCCGCTGCTTGTCCTGGCCGGATGCAGCATGACCCCCGAACTCACTCGTCCGGCAGCCGAGGTAACGTTGCCCGAGTCATACACCGATGCTCCGGCAGTCGATCGAGAGACCCACCACGGAGACTGGTGGACCGCCTACAACGATCCGGTGCTCAACACCGTCGTCGATTCTGCGCTCGCCGGCAATCGCAACCTCGCAGCAGCGGCTGCTCGCGTGTCGGAGATGCAGGCGCAGTTCCGAATCGCCCGCGGACAACAACTCCCCGCCGTCATCGGCGGCGCCGACTACGCCCGGACCGAAACCCCGTCCAACACCGGATTTGCGCGCAACATCGGCGGCGGCATTCCCGACTTCCCGGACCGGTTCACCAACGAGACCTATACCATCACCGGTACGCTCGCATGGGAAGTGGACTTCTGGGGCCGCGTTCGCAGTGAAAAAGACGCCGCGCTGGCCTCCTTCATGGCCACTGAGGAAGACCTGCGCGCCGCGCGGATGGGCGTGATTTCCGAGGCCGTAGCCACCTACCTGGAAGTGCGTACGACGGCCCGCACGCTGGAACTCGCCCGGCGCAACGTAGGGCTGCTTGAAGAGCGGGTCGAACTCACCCAGGACCGTTTCGAGCGTGGCATCGCGCCAAGCTTCGAGCTTTACGCGATTCGGCAGGAGTTTGAAAACACCCGCTCCTCCATCCCGCTTCTGGAAACCTCCCTCGCGGACGCTGAGGGCCGGCTGGGCGTCGTAATCGGCGGATTCTCCGGTGAGGCCCGGTCCATTCTGGCGATGGGCTCTGCGACGCCGGCCGACGCCGGAGACATTGCCGCAGGGATCCCCGCCGAGATCCTGGGCCAGCGGCCCGACGTTGCTGCGGCAATTCTTCGGGTGGAAGCCGCACGACAAGGGGTAGGTGCCGCGCGGGCACGCCTGCTGCCGTCCCTTTCCCTGACGGCCACCGGCGGTCTTCAGGCCGCAGAGCTCTCCGAGTTGCTGGACGTCAGCCAGAATTTCAGCAATCTGGTCGCTTCGCTGACGGCCCCACTCTTTCAGGGCGGCGCCCTCAGGGCCGGCGTGCACGCCTCCCGCGCTCGCCTGGAGCAGGCTGTGGCTGCCTACGAGCAGACCCTGCTGACGGCCTTCAAGGAGGTGGAGGTGACACTGATCGCCCATGCCAATCAGCGGGAGAGGCTGGCCTTCTTTGGGGATGAAGCGCGCGTCGCCGCGGCCAGCCTGCAGACGGCTGAATCCCGCTTCCGACGCGGTGTCGGCACCTACATCTCGCTGCTCGACGCGCAGCGCAACATGATCCGCGTGGAGACCTCCCTTGCCGGAGCCCACCGCGACGTAGCCCTCGCCCGCCTCGCCGTGCACCGCGCACTGGGCGGCTCGTGGGCCGAACCACAGACTGAACTGTGACCATGAAAGAGAAACTGAAGTCCGCCGCATTGGTCGTCGGCATTCTTGTAGCTGGATTCGCCGTTTCCGGCCTCCTGGCGGCCCTCAGGGCCGATCCGCCAAGGGAGGTACCCCCCTCCAGGGCCCCGCTGGTCGAGTCCCGGACCATCCAGGCGGCCCAGGGTTACCTGGAAGTGACCGGTACCGGCACCACCCGCCCTCGCCGGGAGATTCAGCTTGCCGCGCAGGTCGGGGGTCGCATCACCTGGGTATCTCCGTCGCTGGAAAGTGGCGGCACCTTCAGCGCCGGCCAAACGCTGGCTCGCATCGAATCTGCCGACTATGAGAACGCGGTCGCCGTAGCCGAGGCGCAGGTCACCCAACGCCAGTTTGAGGTGCTGCAGGCGCGGGAAGAGGTCGCCGTGGCCCGAGACGAGTGGCAGCGCGCTTCCCGCCGCTCTGATCTGGGTGCCGAGCCCGATTCCACTGAACTCGGTCGACTCGCGTTTCGGGAGCCCCAGCTGGCACTGGCCGAGGCAGGGTTGAGAGCAGCCCGAGCTCAGCTTGCCGATGCACGCCTCCGCCTGGAACGCACCAACATCACAACGCCCTTCCCCGGTCGTGTGCGCGCCAAGACCGTTGACCTCGGCCAGTTCGTGGCGCCCGGCACTCCGGTTGCCAGTATCTACGGCACCGATCAGGTGGAAGTGGTCGTGCAGCTCACGCGCGAGCAAATGAACCTCATCGACCCGGACTGGACGGTGCGGGGCTCGATACCCGCCGAAGTGACCGCCTCGGTCGGCGGCCGCGAGGTACAATGGCCGGGCTTTCTGGACCGCATCGAGGGCGCACTGGACCCGGCCACACGGCAGGTGAACGCGGTCGTGCGCGTCCCGAATCCCTTCCAGACCGCCGGTCGTCCTCCGCTGTTCGTGGGAACGTTCGTTCAGGTCGGAATCCGCGGCATCGAGCTGCCCCGCTTCTTTGACCTGCCGCGCGGTGCCGTTCACGAAGGTGGTGGAACCGCCGAAATCTGGCTGCTGGAAGACAACACACTTCGCATGGTGCCTGTGACCGTCGTACAGCGCAGGGAGGACCGGGCCGTGATTCAGGCGCAGGGCCTGCCGGACACGTTCGACCTGATCACCACCGAACTGCTGGTCGTGACGGACGGGATGACAGTTCGCACAACCGACACCGGAGCACAGTCATGAAGGGCGCGGTAGCATGGATGGCGCGCAACAAGGTTGCGGCCAATCTCCTGATGCTGATCATCCTGTTTGCCGGCTTCATATCGCTGGTGAACATCAAGCAGCAGACCTTTCCGGAGGCCTCGCTGGACGCGATTCAGGTGCGCGTAACCTACCTCGGCGCTGCACCGGAAGAGATCGCACAATCCATCAACCAGCGCGTCGAGGAGCAGATAGAGGCTGTAGAAGGGGTCAAACGCGTCACCTCGGTCGCCGCAGAGAACGTCGGCATCGTCACCGCCGAGCTCAAGCTGGGCACCGATGCCTCCCGGGCGCTCGACGACATCAAAGCAGAGGTGGACCGCATTACCACCTTGCCGGATGGCGCCGAGAAACCGGAAGTACAGGAGCTGACGAGTCTCAGCAGCGTGCTCCAGGTGGCCATTTACGGCGATGCCCCGGAACGTTCGCTCAAAGAGCTCGCCGAGCGCATCAAGGATGACCTTACCGCGACGGACGAGATCTCATTCGTTCAGATCTCGGGGCTGCGTCCGTATGAGATCTCCATCGAGATCGACCGCGCGACCCTCGAGAGCTACGGGCTCAGCCTTCCGCAGGTGGCGGCAGTCGTGCGCCGAGCCAGTCTCGATTTGCCCGGCGGCAGGCTGGAGACCGATTCCGAGGAAATCCTGCTTCGCACGAAGGGCCAGAACTACACGGGTCGCGACTTCGAGGAGATCGTACTGCTCTCGCGCCCGGACGGCAGCAAGATCCTTCTCGGCGAAGTCGCAACCGTGCGGGACGGGTTTCAGGACGTCGATCTGGTCACCCGCTTCAACGGTGAACGGGCCGCGTTCATCAAGATCTTTCGCACGGCCGATGAGCGCGCCCTCGACATCGTCGACGCAGCCAAGGCCTACATCGACACGGAACTCACCACCACCCTTCCCGCAGGAATCGAGGTGGGTATCTGGCAGGACGAATCACGCATTCTCGCCAGTCGCCTGGAATTGCTGGTACGCAACGGCCTGATCGGCCTCTTGCTGGTGATCATCGCGCTCACGCTGTTTCTGAATACCCGCCTGGCATTCTGGACGTCCGCAGGCATTCTGATGTCGTTCGTGGGTGTCTTCGGACTCATGATCCTGCTGGACGTGAGCGTCAACGTCATCTCTCTCTTCGGCTTCATTCTCGCCATCGGCATTGTGGTGGACGATGCGATTGTGGTCGGTGAGAACGTCGCCGCCGAGCAGGAGAAGGATCCCGCCAATCCCATGGATGCCGCCGTGCGCGGCGCCAAGCGCGTCTCACGGCCGGTGATCTTCGCCGTTTTCACCACAGTAGCGGCCTTTACGCCGCTCCTTCTGGTACCGGGACCGCTCGGCAAGCTGCTGGGCGATATCCCCAAAATCGTGATTCTGGTCCTGCTGCTCTCCCTGGTGGAGGTGTTGTTCATCCTGCCCAACCACCTCGGACACCGCCCGCGCGCGCACCGGAGCCGACTTGCGCAAGCCATCGACCGGGTTCAGGCCCGCGTCAATCGCGGCCTGCGGCGATTCGTGGAGGGTCCACTTGAGAAGAGCGTGCGCTTTGCCACGCGCCGCTATGGTGTGGTGGCCGCGAGCGCCGTCGCATTGCTCGTGATCAGCATCGGATTCGTTCGCGGCGGATACATCGGCTTCAGCTTCTTCCCGCAGATTGAGGGCGATGTGGTGACGGCGCGCCTGGAGCTGCAGCCGGGCACACCGGCTGCGCGCACCCTGGCGGTTACCGACTATCTGGAGCAGGCCGCTCAGGACGTCGCCGAGGAATTGCAGGGCGAGCTGGACGATGATCATCCCGCCCTGCTCAAGAATGTGTTCGTCTCCGTGGGTGAGCAGCCCTCCCTCCAGGGCGGCCCCGGCTCGGCAGGTTCACAGGGTATCTTCAACTCCCACGTGGCCGAGGTCTCCATCGAGCTGCCTGAAGCCGAAACCCGTGATCTGGCGTCTGCGGTCTTTGAAACCGCCTGGCGCGAGCGCGTCGGTGAAATCACAGGCGCCAAGACGCTCACGTTTTCCTCGCAGGTGATCCAGTTGGGCAACCCGATCCAGGCGGAGATGTCCGCCACGGATCCCGCAGTTCTGGAGGCCGCCAAGGAAGACTTCAAGCAGGAGCTACGCACATTTACCGGCGTGTTCGACGTAGCCGACGATCAGGATGCCGGCAAGCAGGAGCTGCAACTGGACATCAAGCCCGAGGCCACCACGCTCGGACTCTCCCTTGCCGATCTGGCGCAGCAGGTTCAGGCCGCGTACTTCGGCGCAGAAGCGCTGCGGGTGCAGCGCGGGCGCGACGAAGTGCGCGTGTATGTTCGCCTGCCCGAGGAGGAACGGGACGCACTCGGCGATGTGGCGGACTACCGCATTCGAACGCCGGCCGGCGGATACGTACCGCTTTACGAGGTGGCTTCCGTCGAGACCGGTGCCGCCCCCACGGCGATCAATCGCAAGAACGGTCGCCGCATCGTTACGGTGACCGCCGACGTGAACACCGGGCAGGTTTCGGCCGATGCGGTCATCGCCCAACTCGAGGCCGAGATCGTGCCCGGCCTGCAACGGGTCCACCCGGGACTGCGTGTGAGCTTCGAGGGCGAGCAGGCCGAACAGGCAGATACCATGGCTGCCCTGGCCATCTTCTTCCCGCTGGCCATGTTCGTCATCTATTGCCTGCTGGCCATTCCGTTCGGCTCGTACATCCAGCCCATCATCATCATGGCTGCGATTCCTTTCGGGCTGATCGGCGCCCTCGTCGGTCATCTGCTGTTCGGCCTGGATCTGGGGCTGCTCTCGATGTTTGGCATTGTCGGCCTGAGCGGGGTGGTCGTGAACGACAGTCTTGTCCTGGTGGACTTCATCAACGAAGAGCGGGACAAGGGCAAACCCATGTCGGAGGCGATTCTGATCGGCGCGAAGGCTCGATTCAGGCCCATCCTGCTGACCACAATCACCACATTCCTCGGCGTGCTGCCGCTCATTCTGGAGCGCAGCGTGCAGGCCCAGTTCCTGGTGCCGATGGCCGTGGCACTCGGCTTCGGCATCGTGTTCGCTACGGGCATCATTCTCATCCTTGTACCCGCCCTGACCATGTGGCAGTTCGAGGCAAGCGAATGGGTCAAGGCGCGGTTCAGCCGCTCCGCAAACCGGACCTCCTTCGTGACCCAGGACGGCTAGCAGTTGAGGCGGTCCGCGGCGACTGCTAGCTTGCCGCGGTCCCCATCGCCCGAATGCCATGCAAATCCCGGCTGCAGACGTCAACGAGTACTTTCAGAACCTGCCTCCGGACAGGCAGGATGCGATGATGCGGCTGCGCGCCGTGATTGTCGAGAACCTGCCGGAGGGATTTCAGGAGCAGCTGCAGTACAAGATGCCCGGGTGGGTGGTGCCCCACAGCCTTTACCCGGACGGGTATCACTGCAATCCGGACGAGCCCCTGCCTTTTGCCAGCATTGCAAGCCAGAAGAACTTCGTAGCGCTGTATCACATGGGGATCTATGCCGATCCCGAGCTGCTTGAGTGGTTCAGGGGGGAGTACGCCAAACGGGTGCCCACCAAACTCGACATGGGCAAGAGTTGCATCCGCTTCAAGAAGCTGGATCAGATCCCCTATGACCTGATCGGCGAGCTGATGGCCAGGATCACGCCGCGGGACTGGGTTGCCCGCTACGAGGCCAACGTCAAACGTTAGGCGACCAGTTCGCCGGGCTCGTAGTCGGGGGTCGCGCCGTCGCGTGAAGCCACGAGGGCACCCAGTCGGTTGGCATAGTCCAGCGCCTCTGGACCCTCCTTCCCTGTCAGTAGCGCGTGCGTGAGGCCGGCGAGGAAGGCATCGCCGGCGCCTACGGTGTCGGCCACCCTGATCGGGATGCCGTGGGCACGGTGCAGCCCCTCCGGGTCCAGCAACCATGCGCCGTCTCCGCCTGCGGTCACGCAGACACGACGGATACCGAAACGCTCGGCCAACCAGGCCACGCGCGCGCTGAAGTCCTCCGGGCCGTGCCACCAGGCGGCAAACTGATTGAGCTCCTCAAAGGCCATCTTGGCGAGATCGGCAGCCTCCAGCGCGTGCCCGACCACGTCAGGATCGGCGTCAGGCGGACGCAGGTTCACGTCGAGCACCTTGATGCCGGGGGAGGCCAGTACTCTCCGGATGGTCTTTCGACTGTCCACACTTCGCTGCGCCAGGGTACCAAACACCACGGCCGGAGCCACCTGCGCAACATCGAGCAAGTCCCGGCTCGCCTCCATGAAATCCCAGGCGACCGGTCCCAGAATTTCGTATCCCGGCACGCCCTCGCGATCAAGAAACACGCGGACGAATCCCGTTTCGTGCCGCGTGTCCCACTGCACCAGTCTGTCAGATTGTCCGAGCGCCGCCATGCGGGCCCGAATCTCGGTTCCAAGTCGGTCGGTCCCGACTCGGGAGGCCATGACCGCGGGCGTGCCCAGCCGGTTCAGGTGATAGGACACATTGAAGACGGCCCCTCCAAGAAAGAGACCATCCGGCAGGGCGTCCCAAAGGACCTCGCCTATGCAGACGACCGGAGCCGCACCGTTCGCAGTGTTTCGTTGTCGGTTCACAGGCTCGGTTGGATCCGGGTGCAGTGGCGGAGGTTGGGGATGGAAACCAATCCCCGATTGCGATGCGTTTCGTGCTCCTTCTCCTGATGGTGCTTGCCGCCACGCTCCCCGCAACAGCGCAGGACGTGCGCTCCGTCGACAACCTGTTCGTGGCGGACGGCCTGGTCTACTTCAACCTGCGCACCGGGGAGGCCGTACCGGCTGCCGAAAAGACGGAAACCAACTGGGACATCCTCATCAACGGTGTCGAGATCCACGCCAACCGGGGCGGACAGCTGCTGGTAGCTGCGTTCGACGACGTGGCCGAGTCTCCCGTCGAGGGCATGAAGCGCGGGCTCGTCAAGACCGCTGACGGCGAGCAGTGGTACAGCTACGACATGAGTACCCACGTCGTGACGCCCAAGGAGGGCCACACCTTCGTGCTCATGTTGGCCGACGACTCCTACGCCAAGCTGGTGGTCGACAGCTACTACCACCGGGTTACGGAAGACCCCCGGTACCTGACGTTCCGGTATACGATTGCCGATGACGGCTCGCCGGTATTCGGTGCGGACGGCCCCGGTCACTGAACAGTCAGCGTCACGCGCTGCAGGTTTTCTGAGTCCGGACCAATCAGGATGCTGAACGTGCCGGGCTCCACGACGCGCTGCATGGCACGGTCGTAGAAGCGCCAGTCCTCGGGGCCTAGCTCGAAGGAGACGGTCCGGGTTTCGCCGGCCTCGAGCGTGATGCGCTCAAATCCGCGCAATTCCAGCACCGGACGGGTGACGCTGGACACGTCGTCCCGCAGGTACAACTGCACAACCTCGTCGCCGGCGCGTTCTCCGGTGTTCGTCACGGCTACGCTGGCAATCACGGAACCGTCCGGGGCGATCGTGTCGGCGCTCAGAGACGGCTCCGAATAGGAGAACGTGGTGTACGAGAGGCCGAAGCCGAACGGCCAGAGTGGCTCGGCACTATCGAACAGATACCCTCTGCGCGCGGTCGGCTTGTGGTTGTAGAACATGGGAAGCTGCCCGACCTCCCGAGGGACCGTCACCGGCAGTCTGGCACCGGGATTGACGATACCGAACAGCGCCTCCGCCACCGCGGTGCCAGTTTCCTGCCCCAGATACCACGTGTCCAGGATGGCCGGCACATGCTCCGCAATCCAGGTAACGGCAAGCGGACGCCCGTGGTTGAGAACCACCACGGTGGGCGTGCCGGTGGCCACAATGCGTTCGACCATCTCTTGCTGATTCCCGATCAACTGCAACGACGCCCGGTCGCCCAGATGGCTTTCAACCCACGCCTCCCGGCTGACTTGCTCGTTCTCGCCGATGACCAGAACAGCAACGTCGGACTCTGCCGCGACGGCCACGGCCTCGTCCACACGGCGAGCATCCTCGGCCGGGTCGGGCAGTCGTACTTCGTCAGCAAACCAGCCTCTGGTGTCGGTGATGCGCGCACCCTCTGTGTAGACCACATCGTCAGCCAGGGCCCGAATACCCTCAAGGATGCTGACCGTCTGCCTCGGCTCGTGGGAGTAACCGCCCAGCACCACGTCATCTGCATGGGGCCCGATGACTGCAATCCGGCCGGGATTGCGACTCAGGGGCAGCACTCCGTCATTCTTCAGAAGCACGATGGCCTTCCGGGCGGCCTCCAGGGCCAGCTCGCGCGCGGCCGCATCGCCCGTTATGCGCTCCGCCTGTTCCGGGTCGGCCATCGGGTGTTCGAACAGGCCGGCCTGGAACTTGAACGCCAGTACGCGGCGCGCGGCCACGTCCAACACGGCTTCGGACAGATCTCCACGCCGCACCTGCCCCACAAGCGTTAGGTACGCCTCGCCGTCGGGCAGCTCGATGTCGACACCAGCCGCAAGCGCCTGCCGCGCCGCATCCTCGACTTCCGCCGCCACCGAGTGCCGACGCACCAACTCGCCGATGCCACCGTAGTCGGCAACCACCAGGCCGTCAAATCCCCACTCGTGCCGCAGTACATCAGTCAGCAGCCAGCGATTTGCGTGTGACGGCACCCCATCGATCTCGTTGTAGGAGGCCATGACAGCCTGGGCGCCCGCCTCCCGAATAGCAGTCTCAAACGGCGGGAAAAAGACCTCACGCAGCGTGCGCTCGGCAATCTGGGCCGGACCCACGTTCATTCCGGACTCTGGCTGCCCGTGTCCGGTCATGTGTTTGAGCGTCGCCATGACATGCTCGGGACCGATGGGCAGTTGGGTGCCCTGGAAGCCCCGAACGGCGGCCACGCCCATGCGGGACACTAGAAACGGGTCCTCGCCGTAGGTCTCTTCGATGCGTCCCCATCGCGCGTCGCGAGCCACGTCCACCACCGGAGACAGGACATGATGCACCCCACGGGCTCTGATTTCGCGACCCACGCGTCGGTACACCCGCTCCACCAGTTCGGTGTCGAATGTGCCCGCCAGGGCGATGGCCTGCGGAAAATGAGTGCCGTCACGCGCCTGCAGCCCATGCAGACCCTCCTCGTGAAAAAGGACCGGAATGCCGAGCCGTGTATCCTCCATGGCCCAGCGCTGCAGCGCGTTGGTGAGCACCGTGGTGTCGTAGGCACCCTTGTAGTCCGACGGCCCGCCGGCAAGGCCACTATAGTCTGACGGCCGCGCAATGCAGCCTACCCCGTGCGGAAAGGCTTTCTGAGCGGCCCCCGCATCGAACGCGCCTTCCGCATCAAAGAGCACGCTCTTCCCCTGCCACACGCAAACCACCTGCGCGGCCTTCTCCTCCAGGGTCATGCGTGCGAGCAGGTCTTCAACCCGCTCGGCGATGGGCAATGAAGCGTCCTGGTAGGGTTGTGCGCCGGCTTCCACAGCTACGCCCAGAAGCAGCAACAGACCAATACTCCGCATCAACCCTGCATGTCCTCCAGTTCGACCCCTTTGGTCTCGTGCACAAAGCGAAGCACGAACCACACGGACACGACGGCAAAGAAGGCGTAGATGCTGTAGGCTGCAGCCAGACCAATTCCCGCCAGCAGAATCGGGAAGGTCATGGTGATGGCGAAGTTTGACCCCCACTGGAACAGGCCGGCAACGGCAAGCCCGGATCCGCGAATCTGGTTTGGGAACATCTCGCCCAGCATCACCCACATCACCGGGCCCCAGGAGGCATTGAAGAAGACCACGTAGGCGTTGGCCGCGATGAGCGCCAGCACGCCCATGCCGTCCGACAATTGCAAGGTGCCCGACGCGTCGAGGGTGCCCGTCGAAAACGCGACTGCGACCAGGCCAAGTGTCACGGCCATGCCGGCCGAGCCGACCCACAGGAACGGCTTGCGGCCCCACTTGTCGATGAGCAGCAGGGTAAACGTGCAGGCGGCAATGGAAATGGCACCCGACAGCACGTTGATCATGAGCGCATCGCTCTCGGTAAACCCGACGGCCTGCCAGAGCACGGCGCCGTAGTAGAAAATGACGTTGATCCCTACGAGTTGCTGGAAGGTCGCGAGTCCGATGCCGACCCAGACGATCTTGCGGATGCGTCCCGACTGCTTGTCGATGATGTCCGAAAGGCGTGGACGATGATGGTCGGCTGCCAGGGATGCATCGATTTCGGCGACTTTGGCATCCGCGGACGTGGCACCAAACAACCTGGTCAGCACGGCGCGGGCCTGCTCCTTCTTTCCGCTCATGACCAGGAAGCGGGGACTTTCGGGGATCGCGAGCAGCGTGCCGAAGAAGATGATGGCCGGAGCCACCTCGATCCAGAACATCCAGCGCCACGCCTGATACCCGCCCCAGAACTCAGCCGTCGATGCACCTGCCGCGTTCGCCAGCAGGTAGTTGCTCACGAACGCTGCGAAGAGGCCCGTGATGATGGCGATCTGCTGGATCGTGGCCAATCGCCCGCGAATCTCCGCCGGTGCAATTTCACTGATATAGGCGGGCGCCATGACCGACGCTGCACCGACCGCCAGCCCGCCCAGAACGCGGTAGATCACGAACTCCAGCGATCCGTCCGAAACGCCGGAGCCCCACGCGCTGATCGTAAAGAACACGGCCGCAACAATCAGAAGGGAGCGTCTACCGAACCGGTCGGCGAGTCTGCCTGCGAAGAAGGCGCCGACTGCGCAGCCCAGCAGCATCGAGGCCACGTTGAACCCGGTGCCCACGGAGTCGGAGTCGAATGCCGCCTGCAGTCCATCAACGGTGCCGTTGATGACTCCGCTGTCGAATCCAAACAGAAAACCGCCAATGGTGGCGACTATACTGATCAAGGTGATCAGCAGCGTATTCTGCTCCTGGTTGGGCTGGCTCATGGCTCGGGTCTGGGAGGACGTAGGAGGGTCGGGTTGCCTTCGGTATGAAAACGTTTACAAGATAAGAAAAACATGGGCTTCGTTCTCGGACTGGACGTGTCCACGACGGCATGCAAGGCGCTCCTGTTGCACGAAAGCGAACGCGTCCTGGCAGTGAGCGCCTCGCCGCACCCACTGCACACCCCGCAGCCGCTCTGGAGCGAGCAAGACCCGGAGGACTGGTGGGCCGCATCCTGCCTGGCCATCCGCGGTGTGCTGGACCAGTCCGGAGTTGACCCGGGCGATGTGAAGGCAGTCGGATTGACCGGCCAGATGCACGGGCTCGTTCTGCTGGACGAGCGGGGAGACGTGCTCCGGCCCGCCATGCTCTGGAACGATCAGCGGGCGTCGGCGGAGTGCGCGGAAATCAGAGAAGCCGTGGGACTGGAACGTCTTGTCGCCATTACCGGCAACGATGCGTTCGCGGGATTCTCGGCTCCCAAGCTCCTGTGGGTGCGACGGCATGAACCAGAGGTCCTGGCACGCGTGCGCCGGGTCCTGCTTCCGAAGGACTACCTCCGCTTCCGCCTCACAGGCCGCATCGCCACCGACCTCGCCGGCGCGGGCGGCACGCTGTTTCTGGATCTGACCGCCCGAAACTGGAGCGCCGAGCTGCTCCGCCTGCTGGATGTACCTGGGGACTGGTTGCCCCCCGTGCACGAGGGCCCGGAGGTGACCGGCGTTGTGAAGGCAGACGCATCTCGGGAGTCCGGGCTTCCTGCAGGAATCCCGGTCGTGGCCGGCGCCGGGGATCAGGCCGCTCAAGCCGTGGGTGTGGGGGCCGTGGACCCGCAGACCTTTGCCCTGACCATTGGCACCTCCGGCGTTGTGTTTGCCCCTTCGGCGACTCCACGCACGGATCCGACCGGTAGCGTACACGCGTTTCCCCACGCCCTTCCCGGAATGTGGCACCTCATGGGCGTGATGCTGTCCGCCGGTGGCAGCCTTGCGTGGTATCGGGACACCCTGGCAGCGGATGTACCCTTCGCTCAGTTGCTTGAGGAGGCTGCGGGTATTCCGGCCGGATGTGAGGGCCTCTCGTTTCTTCCTTACCTGAGCGGAGAGCGCACCCCCCATGCCAATCCGGACGCGACGGGTGCCTTCGTGGGCCTTACCCGCCGCCACCGGAGGGGCCACCTCACCCGCGCCGTGCTGGAGGGCGTCGCGTTCGGACTACGAGACAACCTTGACTTGCTGGCCAAAGTCGGCCTCGACCGTCCGAGTCAGTTGCGCGCCAGCGGGGGCGCCATGAAGAGCCCGCTCTGGAGCCAGATCCTGGCCGATGTGCTGGAAACGGACCTCGTCCGCATGACGGATCTCGAGGGCGGCGCCCTGGGGGCGGCGCTTCTGGCCGGCCCGGCCGGCGGACTCTGGCCGGATGTAAAAAGCGGCGTCGAACAGTCCGTTTCGACCGACTCAACCGTCTCACCAGACTCACCGGGAGACTATGCGGAGCCGTTGGCGAGATTCCGGGCCCTGTATCCGGCTCTCCATGCCTAGCGCACTTTCAGCACTGCCTGTGAGCGCCAAAAGGCACCCTGTCGAATGACCACCTGATAAACGCCGGCTGCCAGCCCCCGAAGGTCGAGCTCGGACCGCCACGCGCCGGGGCGCACTGTCTCGTAGCGATGACGCTGAACCTCGCGGCCCAGAAGGTCATGCACTACGATGTCCACCGGCTCCGGTGATGGGATCAGGAGTTCGAGCTTCGCGCGGTCGGACGTTGGGTTCGGGTACGCTGCCGAAACCTCCAGGCTCGCGGGCAACTCGGGTCCGGCAGCAGACGAGACCGAACTGCCTGGCGTGGTAAGGCCGCCGCCCAGCGTCTGGCGGGGCACGCCAGGACCCTCCATTTCCACCCACAGCGCCGATCGTCCGGTGCCGCTCGCATAGGTAACAACCACGTCCACCGGCTGGCTCGGGTTCAGCCTGGTGCCGCGACTCCGGGTGACCCGCTCCGAGCCCGGACTGTCGAGGTCGGCCACCACGATGCCACCCAACGAGACATCTGCGGTACCCTGCGTGCGGAGGTGAACCGTGTATACCCCATCAGAAGGTGGATCGAATGTGCCGATCCACGTGGACGTGAACGGCGGGGCGCCGAATACCGGACCTCCGTCCCGCCAGTCGAAGGCCACGCCGGGCTCCTGGCGCTCAAGGCGCGACTGACCGGAGCGCGCCAGGTAAACCGCCTCCAGGCCTTCTGGCACGTCCGGGGCATCACCCAGACCAGCCCCATGGAATTTCAGGTAGTTGATGTTGAAGAGGCCCGAGTCTCCCACGGAGTTCGAGAACTCCAGGTACAGGGGGCCCTCCTGCGACACGTCATTGAGCGGCACAATGAGGTCGCGCCATTCCTGCCAGCCTCCGGTCGGCACTACGTAGACCTCCGCGACAATCGGACCGTCGAGCTCCCCGCGCCGCATGCGCAGCCAGCCGCCCGTGCCCGCCGACGCCACACGAAATGTCACAAAGTCCAGCGCGGTCAGGTCCATCTCATCAAACCGGATCCAGTCCCCGTGATCGATCCAGCCGATGTTTATCCCGCCTCCGAGCACATCGCTAGTGGTCTCCGTCTGAATGCCGTTTTCCGCATCGTAGTGCTCGGCTTCAACCAGTGTGGGCAGCAGCACCCGTTCTTCGGTCACGGTGATCGGGCCCGCCGAGCCCGCGCCCCCATCCGTGTATCGGAATTCGATGACGTGGAACAGCTTGTCGCCGGAATCGCCGTGACCAGGCGCCAGTCGCAACTCACCCTCGCAGCCGGACGTGGTGCCGAGCGGGTGCGTATGGGCATCGTGTCCCAGAAAAAGCAGGACCTCCACGTTGGAGCAGTCGATGCTTCCGTCTTCGCTGGAGCCGTCCTCCGCGTCACTGACCGTGACACGGAACGGCACCGTGGCGCCCCAGGCGACAAGACCGCGATCGACGGGGTTGTCAACTTCGAGGACCGGACGCGTATTTCCGGCCGTGATGGTGATGGTGGCCTCGGTCAGATTGCCGTTGGAATCGGTAACCGTGAGACGGGCCAGATAGTCGCCGGGCGTCGTGTACGTGAACGTGCCTTCAGCCGTGTTGGCATCCGCCGATCCGTCGCCGTCGAAGTCCCATGCGTAGGTCAGCGGATCGCCGTCCGGATCAAACGACCCCGCGGCGCTGAAGCTGACTTCCAAAGGCACGGGCCCGGACTGCGGATCTGCCGCGAGCCGGGCTACGGGTTTGCGCTCGCCGCCGGTGAAGCTGATGCGAGAGAGTCGCGCGTCATCGTTCCCGGTACCGAACCCCGTGCCCCACTCCAGCAGGTACAGCGCGCCGTCCGGCCCCTGCTCCATGGAAATCGGCTGTCGCAGGTCCCGCTCTCCCGGCAACCGGTCCAGGGCCAGCAGGTCTCCATCGGCATCCAGAGAGGCGACCAGGATATAGCTGCGCGACCACTCATAGAGCAGCACGCGATCCTGGAAATACGCGGGCAAACCGCCTTCCCCGACACGACTCTCGTCGTACTGAAACACAGGGCCGGCCATGGCGGTGCGTCCGCCACCGTCCGGGATACCGGGAAACTCGCTGGACGTGTCGTAGGGATACCAGATCCAAGCGGGTTGCGCCGGCGGCAGCAGCTCCGCTCCGGTGTTGTTCACGGACGTGTTGCGCGGAGCGGAGCAGTCGAATGTGCCCGAAACGATCCCCGTGGCGAAGTCACGATCTCCGTACGGCAGGTTGGGGCCCGAGCAGAATGGCCAACCGTAGTTGCCCGCGGCACGCACTTGATTCCACTCGTCGAAGCCCCGCGGACCCAGCGACGCATTGTCCGCCCGGGCGTCGGGACCGACCTCGCCGAAGTACAGCCATCCGGTGGCCGGATCCACGGAAATGCGAAAGGGATTGCGCGCACCCATCACGTAGATCTCGGGGAGCCCGTCCGCGGGGTCCTCGAACAGATTGCCCTCGGGTATGGTGTACGTGCCGTCGGTCTGCGGCACGATGCGCAAGACCTTGCCGCGCAGGTCCTGCGTATTGCCGGAGGAGCGCTGTGCATCCCACGGCTCCCGGCCCGGCTGCTCGTCGATGGGCGCGTAGCCGTCACTCGCGAAGGGATTGGTATTGTCGCCGGTCGCAATGAACAGGCTGCCGTCCGGTCCAAACTCCAGGCTGCCGCCTGAGTGGCAGCACTCCTGCCGCTGTGTCGGGATCTCCAGCAGGACCACCTCCGAACTCATGTCCAGGGCTGCGCCCGTCCAGGTGAATCGGGAGACGTGCTGCTTGGCCTCCGAACCTGATGGGGAATAGAACAGGTACACCCAGCTGTTGGTCTCGAAGTCCGGGTCCAGTTCGATGCCGAGCAATCCGTCTTCGGACTGGCGGAAGACAGAAAACGTGTTGACCGTCTGCGTGGTGCGCGTCGACGCGTCATACAGTCGCAGGGCCCCCTCAAGCTCGGTGAATAGCACCGATCCGTCCGGAAGCACGGCCAGATCCATGGGACTGTCCACCGTGCGCTCGAGAATTTCGTAGTCGAAAGAGGCACCGATGGTCGCTGAGCAGTCGCCCTCAATGACGCCGGCTGCCCATTCGATGCCGTTCACCAGGTGCTCCCGGAAGTCGGGCTCGGCATACGTTTCGCGCGTATGTCCCATGCCCGTGTACCAGCTGCGGCCTCCCTGATAGGGGCGACACCAGGCGATGGGGTGATCGTGCCCCATCGTATGTCCGCTGTACGTGTCGGTATCCATGGTCGCCAGCACGTGCACACTGTCGCGCGGGTTGGACCGGAAGTCGTACCACTCATCGGTACGCACCCAGCGCTCGCTCAGTCCTGCAGAACTGGGGTGCACCCGGTCCATGACCTGCACGGTGGCCTGCTGAATGGCCGGGTGGCTGGCAAACCAGGCGCCGACCAGTCCCCCGTACCACGGCCAGTTGTATTCGGTATCTGCGGCCGAATGCACGCCTACAAACCCGTTGCCGGCGGCTATGAACCGCTCCAGGGCGGACTGCTGCGCGCCGTTCAGCACGTCACCTGTGGTGTTCAGAAAAATCACCACATCAAAGGGTGCCAGCCCCGAGTCCGTGAAGACAGCCGGATCCTCGGTGGCTGTGACGTCAAAATCGTGTTCGGTCGCCAGCGCCTGGATCGCCTGGATTCCGGTTTCGATGGAGTCGTGGCGGAAACCGGTGGTCCGGGAAAACACGAGGGCGGCGAATCCGTGTGCAAACTCGGGCGAGACCGCCTTTGCCGGGCCCTGCGCCGGCTTGGTCCGCTCATCTTCGGGGCTCGCAAACACCGGCGCGGCTCCTGTGCAGAGCGCAAGGAGGAGAAGCGTTACTCGGACCACGCGTACACCCTCACGTAGTCCACCTCCATGCGCACCGGAAACATGGTGTCATCGATGTCGGGACCGCCCCAGTTGCCACCGATGGCAATGTTCATGAGCAGGTGAAATCGTTTGTCAAAGGGCCAATAGCCCGATCCCCGTTCCGGATTCTGGTACCGGCCTACACCTGGGACTGCCGACGTCTGCAGGGGCACCTGCGTGCCGTCTATGTAGAAGCGGATTTCGTCCGGCTCCCACTCAACCGCGTACACATGAAAGGCGGTCGTCGCATCGGGAACGGAGATCGAGCCCGACACGGGGTTGCCCCGGAGGTGATTCAATTCTCCCATGTGAAGGGACGCATGCACGCGCCCCTCGTCCTTGCCCACATGCTCCATGATGTCGATCTCGCCGCTGTCCGGCCATCCTCCGTACTCCCAGTCCTCGGGCAGCATCCAGATGGCTGGCCATGTACCGACGCCGGCGGGAATCCGCGCTCGGGCCTCGACCCGGCCGTACAGGAACGCCGCCTTGCCGCGACTCACCAGGCGCGCGGAGGTGTAGGATGAGCCGCCCAGATCCTCCTTGTGGGCCTCGATAATCAGGTGCTCCCCGTCTACCCGAGCGTTGTCCAGATTGTTGGTATAGAATTGGGCCTCGTTGTTGCCCCATCCCCCGGCCCCGGTGTCATAGTCCCATTTGCTGGGGTCCGGCGCACCTTCATAGTTGAATTCGTCGGACCAGACCAGGCCGTCGTCGGCCGGATCGTCGACCACCGATTCGTCCCCGGAGTCGCACCCTGCCGCCAGAAGCAGCAGCATGGCCGGCAGCAGCCGGCTCGTAAAACCTTTCATCCCTCTCAAGCGAGTGTAAGTGTGCTGATACAATCACCGACCTGAATCCGGAAGTCCCCCGGTTCCACCACGAAGCCGTCCCGCGTGTGATACCCAAACGCGCGTTGAGGCAGTGTCATGTCGATGGTTTTCTCTTCTCCGGGCCGCAATTCCAGAGACAGAAAGCCGGCCAGCTTGCGCACGGCCGGCGCGTAGCGCGCGTATTCGTCGGTGACATAGGCCTGAACGACGTACCGGCCCGCCCGCTCGCCGGCATTCTTCACGAGACACGTCAACGCCGCCCCGCCGCCGGGGTGCCAGGCTACCTGGAGCCCGGATACCGCAAACTGCGTGTACGAGAGGCCGTGCCCGAACGACCACCGGGGGTTCAGCCCGGTCATGCCGTATTCCCGGGTCAGCCCGTAGTCAGGCGATACGAGATCGGTCGACGGGTGGTCGTAGGCCACGAGCTCCGCGTGATGCCGCGGGTACGTGAACGGGAGCCGGCCCTGAGCCTCGGTCTCCCCCGAAAGCAATCGCCGAACAGCCCCGGCCCCGTGCGGGCCAGGCCTGCCCGCCCACACCACGGCGGAACACGCATCGATGGAAGCCGGAAGCAGACGCGGTCTGTCGAACAGCAGCACCGCGACAACCGGCCTTCCCGTCGCCACCGCTACATCCAGCACCTCCGCTTCGGCGGCAGACAGGTGCAGGTCATCGATGTCTCCAGGCTTCTCCACCGATGGGGTCTCTGTCAGAACCACCACCTCGACATCCGGCCGCTCCTCCGAAATCAGGTCTGCCAGCGCCCCCTTGAGCGTGATGATGTCATCGGGAAAGGTCCCTTCATCGGCACCCTGCCACGTGTAGCTCCATGATCCGCACAGCGCTGCCCGCGAGTCACCTCCCTGGCCGGTCACCCGGACGCGCGCGTCTTCGGCCAGGGGGAGCACGCCGTCATTTTCGAGGAGCACCAGCCCGGCGGCGGCAGCGTCTCCTGAGACCATGATGGATTCTTGCGATGCGCTCTCCAGGGGTTGCGGAGGCAGCGGATTCGCGAACAGGCCCAGATCTTCCTTCAGGGTCAGGATCCTGCGCACAGACCGGTCCACCAGATCCTCCCCGACGTCGCCCGCCTTTACCAGGTCCACCAGAAGCGGCGCGAAGTCCGTGTCATAGGGCGTCATGCTCATGTCGACGCCTGCCTCCACGGCCACGCGCACGGCGTCTCGCAGGGAAGGCGCCGCTCGATGCACGGTATGCAGCTTGACCACGTCTTCCCAGTCAGACACGACCACGCCCCGGAATCCGAGTTCGTCCCGCAGCACCTCGGTAAGCAGGAATCGACTCGCGTGCACGGGCTCACGATTCACATCGCCCGAATTGACCATCACGGTAGCGAGCCCGGCCCGGATGGCTGCCTGGAAGGGGGGCAGGTACACGTCCCTGAGCAGCGTATCGGGGATCCAGGCCGTGGTGCGATCCCGACCGCTGGCGGGGGCCGAGTAGCCTACGAAGTGTTTCCCGCAGGCTGCGATACCAGGCACATCATGATGGCCGCGCACCGCGGCTTCTCCGAACGTGGAAGCCAACACTACGTCCTCGCCGAACGTCTCGAAGAATCGGGACCAGATAGGCTGTCGCCCCACGTCGAGCACCGGCGCGAAATTCCAGGATACCCCGCACGCAGCGAGTTCGGCTGCGGTTATTCGACCCGCTTCGCGGGCCAGTTCAGGCTGCCAGGAGGCTGCCAGTGTCAGATTGTGCGGGAATAGCGTGCCGCCGGCGGTGTAGCCGGAACCGTGCACGGCATCCAGACCGAATACGATGGGGATACCGAGACGGGTCTCGCTCGTGGCTATGTCCTGGATGCCCGCAATCAGGTCGCGCCAGGCTCCAGGCAACAGCGGCCCCTTGGCCACGTTGAACAGCGAGCCCACTCCCACCTCCACCAGAACCTGCCGAAGCAGCATCTGATCGAGCTGGGGCCCATCGTCCGTAGTCTGATCCGGGTCACAGAGTACGTGCAGGGACATCTGCGTCATCTGCCCCACCTTCTCCTCCAGCGTCATACGCTGGAGGAGATCCTCAACCCGTGTGCTGTGCTCCGTTGCGATCACCCTCTACCGGAACCAGAACACGACAGCCAGGGTGAGCACAAGCAGCATGACGGACAGGATCCGGTAGTTCTTGTACCAGGCCACGCCCTTCAGCGCCTCGGTGTCCTGACGGTACACGTCGGTGGTCCAGACCAGCTCCTGAGCCTCAGCCGATGGTGGAGCAGTCATCAGCGAGACCACGATGATGACGGCCGAGCACGCGAGGAACAGCAGCGGTGCCACGTACAGGAACGGCATGGTCACCTCGATAATCGGGTTCATGTCCAGGCGGGTCATGACCCGGAAGGCGAACGCCGGCATGCCTACGAAGAAGCCGAACAGCAAACCCGCAAACGCCCCGGTGCCGTTGGCACGTTTCCAGAAGATACCGATGAGGAAACAGGCTACAATGGGCGGCGAGATATAGGCCAGCACCTCCTGGAGGTAGTCCCAGAGGTTCTCGAATCGAGCGATCTGGGGTGCCCAGAGCACACCGAGCACCATCACGACGATCGTGGCAATCTGGCCGACTCGTACCAGGCGCGCGTCCGGAGTCTCGGGCCGAAGCTTCTTGACGAAGTCGATGGTGACCATGGTGGACACTGCGTTGAGCGTCGAGTCGATACTCGACATGATGGCCGCCACCAGGGCGACCAGCATCAGTCCGCGGATCCCGGTGGGTAGCAGGTCAAAGAGCAGCGTCGGGAAGACCAGATCCGGATTGTCGAGCGTCGGGTACAGCAGGATGGCAAACGTGCCGGGCAGCACCATGATGAACAGCACCGGCACCTTGAGCAGGCCTGCAAAGAGACCACCCCATCGCCCGTGATCCAGGGACTTTGAGCCCAGCGTTCGCTGCACCATAAACTGGTTGTTGCACCAGAAATAGATGCCGAGGAGCGGCACGCCCGTGATGAGGCCGAGCCAGGGCAGGTTCGGATCGTCAAGCGGACGCACGAGGCTCAGCTTCTCCGCAGGCACCGCGGCTGTGACTTCGGCCCATGATCCGATTTGGTTGAACGCGATGACGGAAATCACCACCGAGCCGATCAGCAGCAGCACCGCCTGAATGGTATCCGTGTACACAACCGCCTTGAGTCCGCCGACCGCCGTGTAGGCACCGGCAAGAACCGCCAGCACCACGATGGATTGCCAGAGTTCGATGCCCGGGTACGCGAGCTGGACTACCAGCGCGGCTGCATACAATCCGCCTGCAGTCTCCAGGAGCACGTTGCCGACGATGACGATCGAGGCCATGTAGTACCGGGAGCGCTGGTCGAAGCGACGCTCCAGGAATTCCGGCATCGTGTACACCTTACTGCGCAGGTAGAACGGCAGGAAGACGAAGATGAACAGGATCAGTACGATCACCGCCATCCACTCGTAGTTGTAGACTGCGATGCCGGTGGAGTAGGCTGCACCGGACAGACCGATGAGCGTGCTCGACGAGATATTGGACGCGAACAGAGAGAATCCGACAATCGGCCAGATCAGTGATCGGCCAGCGAGAAAGTAGTCCTCGGATGTCTCCGTCTTGCGCCCAACCCAGACCCCGATCACAATGATCAGGACCGTATAGGCCGCGACCATGAAGAGGTCGAGGCCGGATAGTTGGAAGCCAGACATGAAAGTGGGCTCAGATGAAGGGTGGGCGGAGGATATGGGTCTCAGCAGTCCCCATGCCAGCACGCCAGGGAATCAAACAGGGCCTCATCCACCCGAATCGACGCGTCCTGCCGCAAACGGGTCAGCAAGTCCACCTCGGCCACCGCCGGGGCGACCAACAGACGGAGCGAATCCTCTGGCAAGACGCTGTAGTCGGCACGCGGAGCAAGTCGCTCGAGGGCCATGCGCAGCTGCTCCGCAGTCGGGTCGATGGGATTTGCGCGCAGGGAGTCTCGCATGCGGGAGGCAAGCCACTTGGTCAGCGCGTCGTCGACTATGATTGACGCTTCCTGATCGTTGAGCCCGCGGCGCAGGCCCTCCAGGTAGAACACTTCGTTGCGCAGCGCGCGGCCTACGGACGCGGCCGTCCGGTTGCGCGCCTCCTGAAACGGCAGGAAAGGCAGCCAAGCCAGATAGTCGGCGGCCGTGAATGCGCGTTCTGCCCCGCGGTATCGGTAGGTGGCCAGTGGAGTCGAAGGCTCAATCATGGCGCGCAGCTCCGAGGCTGGAATGCGATCTCCGACCTCGGGCGCAAGCACAGGGCCGGCAACCGGGCCGGGGTCCGGAGACAGGTCGCGCAGCATGGATCCGAGGGCTGTAATGGCCGGGCCTTCCGCCTGCACTTCCAGGGATTCCATGAAGCCGCGCACAAAGCGGTCGCCCTCCAGACGCCGGCGGCGCAATCGGAACTGGCTCGACAGGCCGCCCTGCCGCACCTGGAACTCGGACTCGGTCAAGAGCGGACTCTGCCAGATGTCCTCGGCGCGGATGATGTGCCAGCCGAACCGGGAGCGCACCGGCGTCGAGTAGGCTCCCGGCTCCAGTTCGAACGCCGCTTCGGCAAAGGCGTCATCCATCTGGAAGTATCGAATCGGGCCCAGGAATCCGGCGGCCGAGTCGACGTCCGCCAGTCCGTAGACACGGGCGGCCTCCACGAGAAAGTCCTCCCCCTCTTCCAGCCGTTCCCAGGAGGCCCGGGCTTCGTCCGGGTCGGTGAAGTACAGATGTCGAACGACGACCTGAGCCTTGTAACGCGCGAACGTCTGCCGGATTTCCTCCTCGGTAGGCGGAGGGAGTGTTTCGACAAACGCCTCCTCGAAAAAGCGCGCGCCCACCGCCCGTCTGCGCTCCAGGTCTGCTCGCAGCAGGCCAAGGGAATCTCCGGCCAGACCACGGCGCCGCGCCTCCTGGGCAAGCAGTTCGGCGTCGATCATGTTTTCCAGGTGGATGCGACGCGTCTGCAGGTCGTCGTTCAGCCCGGTGCCGATCAGGAACGTGACGAAGCTGCTCGTGAACTCCGCGGCGGTCACCGAATCCTCGTTGGCGACCGCAACCGGACGCTGATCAAAGCGGGTTTGCTCGGGCTCGGGGCCACAAGCGGCGGTCAGCACCCCCAGGGAGATCAGGGCCGGGAGCAGAAGTACCCTCATTGGGTGACAACCAGGGCCAAACTCTCCGACCTCTGCGCCTCCCGAACGAAATACACGCCGGGCGCCAGGTGGGAAAGGTCAAGGGTTGTGGGAGCCGAAGACTCGCTGCGAGCCACCTCTCGGCCCAACAGATCCCAGACGGTGTATGCGCCCGCACCCATGTGCACCCGCCCACTGGTCGGGTTGGGATAGAGCTGCCATGGTTGTTCGCGCGGCCCGTCTTCCACACTGGTAGCACCGGCCGGGGTAAAGGTCAGCCGATCCACATTGAAAGGCTGCGCAAGCAGCATTTCCAGCCGCATCACCTGCTCTCCAGGCACCAGGTTGATGGTAGCCTGAACGTCTTCGAATACCTGCCAGTCATTCGTGCGAGGAGCTCGGATGAGGGTACTGACACTGTCGCCGACCTGAACCCGAAACCGGCCTCGACCACTCAGGGAAGCAGACCTGGCAGTGATATCGTACGGACCGCCCTGCTGCACATCGACCGTGTACTCCAGCCACTCCCCGCTCTCGACGTAGGCCACATGCCACCCGCCACCGGTGGCCGGCTCAATGTCCACGCCGCCTTCCCGGTAACCGCCGGGGATGTTGTCCGGGGTCGTGTCGAAGTACGTGAGCCCCTGACCACCCTCATCATAGTCTTCGGCCTCAATCACGCCGGGGATGACGTGCGGAGTCCCAAAGAACGGAGCGCGGGCCGTTGGCGCGATGTCTACCCGAATCGGATACGTGACGTACTCTTCGCCACCCAGGGCATGGCGAACCCACAGTCGGTAGTCGTAGGCGTAGCCGCCCACGGCGGTCGAGTCGGTCACCGTGTCGGCGCTGCCGTCGAGGGTGGCGATGGTCGAAAACGAACCGTCCCGCCGGCGCCTCTCGACACGCACCTCGGACAGCATGGTGCTTCGGTGGGTCCAGGAGAGGTGGATCAGGCTGTCCTGCTGCGTGGCCGCCAGGTTGGTCGGCGCCTCAGGGTGTCCATGAAGCAGGATGTCGCTCACCTCAGGCCAGATGCGATCCTGGCGCTCGTAGATGCGGAAGTCGCCCCCGTCGTCCCACGCCTGGAACGGCATGCCATGACGGATGGCCTGCTCCACATACGCTGAGTAAAAAGCCATGCGACTGTTGTAGTCGGCAATGCGCAGCGCACCGAACTCCGAGATCAAGACCGGAATGCCATGAGTGGCCGACCAGTCAGCTACCATCTGGAAGCGGGCGCCGAGCTCTGCCTTGTCGGACTCGGTGCCCCAGGTCCCGGTCGCCTGACCCGCGAATGCCCAGGGATCGTACGAGTGGAAGTAGCCCATCAGCCAGGGATCACTTGGCACGGCGGCCGCCACCAGCTCTGCGGCGTTTGACCACTCGTTTCCGGAGAAAATGACGATGCGCGTGGGGTTCGTGCGCCGAATGATACGCAGCACCCTGTCATTGAGGTCGTCCACCTCTTCGCGCGTCAGTCCCTTCGGCTCGTTGATGATCTCGAAGAAGAGGCTATCCGACTTCAACCGGAAACGTTCGCTGATCTGCGTCCAGATGGCGTCGAACCGGGCTCGCTGCGAAGCATCCGCGTAATTCTGCTTGATCCAGTCGTCGTGATGGGCATTGATGATCACGAACAGGCCACGAGACAGTCCCCAGTCGACCACCTGCTCCACCCGGTCCATCCAGGCCGCATCGACATCATACGGGGCGGAGGTGGCGGTATGCTGATCCCAGCGCACAGGCACCCTCACCGTGGCATAGCCTTCTGCGAGGTAGTCGTCGAAGTAGTACTCCTCCGCCGGTGGGTTATTCCACCCGCCTTCCAGCGGCGGCTCCAGCGTGTTGCCCATGTTGATGCCACGCAACATGGCCGACGCCGCTTCCTGCGGCGTCAACTGGCCGCTGGCCCCGGGGACAGCCCCGAGGCTCAGCAAGAGGCCGATGGCAAGCGCCCTAGAAATGGATGCGGAAATCGAACATCCGCACATCGTCAAGCAGGTCGTGCGGGACATAGGCGAAGTCAAAGCCGAACCTTACCTGGGCCACCTGCACCTCAATGCCCGTTCCCAGCGACAGGTGGCTGTCCACGTTGTCCAGGAAGCCGTCGCGATAGCCCGCGCGGGCGTCAAACGTGACGGTGCGAGTCTGATAGCGCAGTTCGGCGCCCACGTCCGAGTTCAGGTTGTTGTCGTTGGTCTGGTGTGCGTCTGCGACTGCCATCACGGAGACAGGCCCGGTTTGCACGACGGGCATGGCGACTCCAAATCGGAACGAGAGCGGCAGATCCCACCGATCCATGCGGAGGCGGGCCGGGATGCTCTCGGAGGAGCCCGTATTGTTCTCGTCGATGTCGATGTTGCGCTCCGAATTGATGCCGTCCATCTGCATCTTGCCGCCGAAGTTGCTGATGGAAGCCGCCACCTGCAAGCCGCGGAAGTACTCCGTCACGAGCAGGAAGCCGAAGTCGAAAGCGATGGTGCTGGCGCGCATGTCACGGATGCGCTGGTGCACATACTTCACCGTGCTCCCGAAGTGGAAGGCGTCGGTAAGCGGTGCGGAATACGTCAGTCCCAGGCTGAGGTCGGCCGCGGAGAACGTGGCGCCCGTGCCCTCGGGGCTTGCGACCGTGCGCACCTCCATGTCGCCGTAGTTCACGACGGCCATCGAGAGCCCCAGAACGGATGATCCGAACGCCGGAACGACCACACCGGCACCGTCATAGCTGATGCCTGCGATCCAGTCATGGTGGGTGAAGTAGGCACCGCCCAGCTGACCTGAGGAAAGGCGACGGGAGGCCGCGCCGGGGTTCCAGAACAGGGCGTCCGGTCCGCGGGCCAGCGCGGTGTACGCGTGACCAAGGGCCTGTCCGCGAGCCCCGGTTCCGAGCGTCAGGAAAGGAGCCGCCGTCGTACCGACACGACTCTGTGCCGTCGCGTCGTGAGCGGCCATCAGCAGGAGCGCAGCAATGAGAAGCGCCGGCCGGAAGTTGAATCGAGCGTTCGTCATTTGATCACCGCAAACTTGCCCACATGCTCGCCGATGCCCTCAGCTTTCACGTGGTAGATGTACACGCCGTAGGCGATGTCCTGCAGACCCTCGGTCTTCATGTCCCAGAACAGCGCACCGTCGGAGCCGACACCGTCATGGCGCAGGGTCTTCACCAGTTCACCGCGGATGTTGAAGATGCTGATGGTGCAGGTCCGGGGCAGGTTCGTGAACCTGATCAGACGATCACCCCTTCCGGAGATTTGCGAGCGCTGCTCGTAGCCGGATGCACCCACGTAGGGATTCGGCACCACGGCGATGTCGTCCAGCTCGGACTTGGCGATCTCCGGATCAATGAACGAGTCCCGGATCGTGAACTGGAACATGTCCCCGTCAAAGAACTCTTTGAGCGTGGTGATGCGCAGACTCTGCCCGGGCTCGGGTGGGTTGGAGTTCTCCCCCTCGGGAATGTTCACCTTGACGCGATAGCGGAATTTCCGCGTGCGGCCTTCGCTCTCCACGATGATGATCTCATCGCCTGAATCGAAATCCTGGCTCCGGTTCTTGTCCTCGACAAAGAGATCGATGGTCTCCCCCGTCGTCGCGTTGCGGGCAAAGAAGGGATAGTCGTCCCGCAGGAACGTGAATCCGAAGCGCGGCGGCGTGTAGACCGAGTCGGCAGGATTCACCCAGACTAGCTCGTAGTCGAACGGCGAGTGGGTGAACAGCGTGGTCGAGTCCCGTTTGACATCCACCACCCAGTTCGAGTCGTAGCCGTCCAGGCTGCGCGGATCCAGCCCATAGATCTCGTTTGCGGTACCGGGGTTGGCCAGGAAGCCGGTACGGTCCAGGTCATACGTGATCTGGTTCGGGATGACCTCGAAGTTGTTGATCTCGACCACAAAGCCATCGATCATCGGCGTCACCCCTACCAGCGGGCTGCGCGAGATCACCGTTTGACCGGTGCCCGCGTCATACAACTCGTAGGCCACCGTGTCGTAGAGGTCGTTGCCGGGCACGTCAGACGGGCCTGAGAAGAACCGCATCTGGTACGGATTCTCCGGCTTGACGAGGTCCGGCACCACGATGCGTACATCAATGCTCCCCGAGCCAATGCCCTCTGTGGGCTTGGACAGGTCTTCGTTGGTCGCTGCATCCACCAGTCCGGCCGGCCGCGATCTCGGAATCACAATGGCCGCGTTCTGGGACACGCCGACCACGTTTCCTGCCAGGTCCACCGAGATGTTGAACACGTTCTCCTGCGGATCGAATTCGGTGGTGCCGTCATCCGCATACACGCCGCGGTCGTAGGCGACCAGCGCGTAGTAATACGTCAGACCGTTGGTGACGTCTTCGTCGATGTAGAAGTAGCTGAGTCCCGAGTCGGAGCCCAGGTTGTACACCGATTCCCCGCCCAGCACCGTGACCGGGCCGCGCAGGCCGTTGTCCAGGTCCCACTGGGCGATGGGCTTGTAGAAGGTCGGCGTACCGTTCAGGTCGGAAATCAGGCGCGAGTCCGAAAGCAGCGGGTCTGTGCCCTTGTACAAACGATAGCCCTCGAAGTCGAATTCCTGCGTGAACCGGTCAAAGGACGCCACCGCCAGGGTATCCCAGGTCAGGGTCACACGTCCGTCTCCAGGCACAGCCGTCAGCGTGGGCGTGAAGGGCGGCTGGGCAAAGTTGTAGTCGTTGTCGTAGATGCTCTGCACCGTGCGACGGTTCTTGAAGAAGTCGTTCTCGTCCTCGCCAAACAGCCACGCCGTTGAGAAGAAGTCGGTCTGGTTCGGAGCGAGGGATACGGGCCCCGAGACATACATCAGGAACGGTTCGACATCAGCGGTCTCGGCTGCCGGAGCGGTACCCAGCGGGAACTGCGCAAAGTTCAAGACGCGGTCGAAGAGCCAGGTGTCGTCCCGCAGGTTGTCTCCCGACTCATAGAACGGCCTCGCATTCAGGTCGTAGCCGGTCAGGCCGATCTGGTCCGATTCGTCCACGTCGAGTTCGTCAAAGGCCGGTTCGCCCGGGGTCGGCATGCCGTCCGCCTCCCCGTCATCCGGACCCGGATAGTTGAGGTCGAACGGGCCCTTGCCGTCGCGCCCCACATCGGAGAAAACCTGTTCGCCGGAGTCGTAGACACCGTTCTCATTGGCATCCTCGAATCCGACCCAGTCCAGGTTCTCATCCCCCGTCCACCAGACGCCCCGTCTGTAGGCCGGCCGGTCCTCCAGAGCGCCATATACGCGCTCGAAGTTGATCATGTCGTAGCGGGAATTGACAGCCGCGGCAATGGCGTCCTGCCCTTCTATGCGATCTCCCGCTCCACCAAAACGCTGCTCGTCGGCAATGCCGTCCTCATCATTGTCCAGACCATCGTTCGGCCGGGCCGGACTTTCGAGAAATGCGAAGCCCGTATAGCCCAGATCATAGAGGGTGCCGTCCGTGCGCTGTCCGATGCCATCCTGGTCCCACCCGTAGGTGATGTCGACCTGGGGGTCGAATGCCGCGTTCTCGTCACCCTCCTCGTTGCCAAGACCGTAGTCCATGATCTGCGCGAAGAAGATGCCTTCGTCGCCGGCCAGATTGAAGCGGTAATCAAAGGAGCCCGTGTTCGTAATCCTGTAGAGGATGAACATGGTGTCCTCCGCCAGCAGGTTTGCCCACTGGAAGAGCCGGACGGTCGACTGCAGGGCGAGCCCTCCTTTTGTCGAGTCGGCAGCATCCGGATAGAACACGCCAAACTGGGAAAGCGGCAACCCCGTGTCCGGGTCCAGGTGGTACTCCTTGTCCGAGTAGTCATCGACTACGTAGAAGGATTCCAGGTCGGCGTTGAACACGCCGCGACCGAAGAATCCATTCCACTGACCGCCCCAACCCGGGTCGTCGGGATTCTCCAGCCGATCCGGCCAGAACTGCGGCCAGGAACTCGGGTCGTCCGACAGTGCCGGAGTGGGCTCGCGCTCTCCCAGACGGTTGATGCGGTCGGGATTGTGGAAGCCGCTCAGCGGCAGCCATCCCCAGAGCGTGCCGTCGGGACCAAGGCGCTTGCCGGCATCCCGGTAGGTGAGCAGCACCGGGTTCACAAGCGTATCGGCAAGGCCGCCATAGCTGGGCCACTTCGCCCGCTCACCGGGCACGCGCCCCGCCACGAGCAGGCCGATGCCGTCGATGTGCCTGCCGCCGATCCCACGAGGCCAGACGCCCCAGGGCAGGTCGGACCAGCGAGACAGCTCGCCGTGGTTTCGGAAGTTGGTTTCGATCAGGTTGCCGTCCAGGATGCCGCGGGCAATCCAGTCCTCATCGCCCCGGTACTCATCTGGGATACTTGAACCTTCCTGAGCGGCAACCGGAAGCACGGCCAGGGCCAGAAAGCCGGTTACCAGAAGTCGGGCGAAGGAAGCGCCGAAGGAAGCGCGACGCACGGAGTCAGGGAGTCTGTACATATGCGCTGGCATCAAAACTTGACGTTCAGGCCGAGGGAAATACGCCGCGGCGGTGAGTACCAGTCCTGGCGATAGAAGAACTCGTCCAGGGAATTGAGTCCGCCGACGGCACCTCCCGTCTGGCGTACGAGCTCTTTTTCAAGCGACTCTTCGGCATTCCCGGTCGACGCGTAAACCGCGTACTGGACCGGCACGTCGAACAGGTTTTCGACCTGAAGGAAGGCCTGAACGTCGCGCGACGTGAACGGCAGCGAGTAGTACGCCCGCAGGTCCGAGAAGAACTGCAGCGGCCGGTCGTCATTGTTCGTGAGGGTCGACCGCACAAAGTCCCGTACCGTGGTGTACGGTTCACCGCTGCGCAACCGGTTGATCATCGTGACCTGAAGCCCCTCTACCGGGGTAACCGTCACCGTGCTGTTCAGCACGTGGCGCCGGTCCCAGTTGAGCCGCACCAGCGAAAGGATCGGATCGAGGCCCGACTGCTGGCGGCCGAACGCCTCCCCGGGATCGGAGGAGGTCCCCTCGGCAAACTGCAGGGTGTAGTCCAGCGTCCAGGAGAGATTCGCCCCCGGCTGCTGGAAGAGGGAGAATGTCAGTCCGCGGATGGTGCCGTAGTCACGGTTGATCCAGCGAACGGCGAAGTCTCCATTGGGCAGTCGTGCAATTTCCTGCCCCGTCAGATTGCGTACGTCCTTCGAGAAGATCGTGAGCTCCAGACCCATGTTGTCAGTCAGGCCCTGTTGCAGACCCACCTCGAACGAAAGTGTACGCTCCGGATCGAGGTTGGCGTTGCCGAACTGGTTTGAACTGGAGGCCGGGTTGACTTCAAACTCCGGGTTCGTGTACAGCAGGCTCAGACTCGGCGTCTGGAAGAAGAGACCCGCCGAAAAGCGCATGACCCCCGTCGACGAAATCGGGAAGGCGATGCCGAGACGCGGCGATAGCTGCATCTTGACGTCGGCGTCTTCACGGTTGGACGTCGTCTGCCCGGTGGGCACTTCGAGGCCCGTGTTCGGGTCGATGGTCGTCACAGCGACCTCCTCCGCGTCCGCCTGCTGCCATTTCACAGGGATGGCGTAGTCCGGATCGAAGTAATCGAAGCGCAGACCTGCATTCACAATGAGGCCCGTGAATTCCATTTTGTCCTGGATGTACGCAGAGAACTCCAGGGGGCTGGCCTTCAGCGAGTCCCCGGCAAATCGATCCGGAGAGGGCTGCGGCTGGAAGCGCGTTCGGGAAGACTTCTCGATGCCGAACGAGGTGTTGTCCAGGCTGTGGAATCGGGCAAGGATGCCCGCCTTGGCCAGGTGCACATTGTTCAGCTGGCTGGAGAAGTCAGCCAGGAGCGTATGCGTCTGGGTGAGTTCGTCAACCTGAAAGAGGTCGTTGCCGCCCACGGCAAACGCGTTCTGACCGGCCAGCGAGCTCAGCTGACTCGACTGGTGGCGATTGTCGAACGGACTCTCGTAGAGATAGCTGTCATACTTGTCCCTCAACAGGCTGTAGCTGACCGTGCCGAACGACTTCGATCCCACGGCATAGCGCGCCGACAGAATGTGGGTCTGGGAGGAAAAGTAGCCAGTGTTCAGCCCGGTCGGCACGTACTTCGAGCCGTGGCTGAAACCAGGGAAGTTGCCGTCCTGCAGGAAGAGATTGTACTCGAACGTGGTCCGGCCCAGCTTGTAGTTGAGGGTCGAGTTCAGCGAGAGGCGCTCCACGCCGCTCATGGAGACGAAATCACCGCTGCCGGTGGATTCGATCACCCAGAAGTTGCTGGGCAAACCGGAATTCAGGAACTGGGACGAGTCGCTCGGCGCGAAGAGGTCACGGCCGATGAGGTGGCCGCGATCCAGACGGTACCTGCCGGTCATCTGCAGACCGAACTTGTCCTTGATGATGGGGCCGCCCACAGAGACCTGCACGTCGCTCTGGTTGATGGCGTCGGCCGCCTCCGAATAGGGCACCATCACAGACTGGAAATCGTCGGCAGAAAGGAAGCTGCCAGAATTGACGGTGCGCTCGAGGAACTCCACCTCGCGACCTGAGGCTATCGTGCCGATGTAGCTCAGGAAGGAGCCGCTCCAGCGGTCGGGAACGTCCTTGGTGACGATGTTGACGACACCCGACTGCGCCTGTCCGTACTCGGCATTGAAGACGCCGGAGATCACCTCCAGCGACTCGACCATGTTCTGTTCGACCTCGAACGCCGCCTGGTTGTTGAAGGCGTTGTTGATGGGCACGCCGTTCACCAGATAGGCCACCTCACCGGATCGGCCCCCGCGAAAGCGGCCGTCTACCACGCCGGCCTGGAGGTTGACGGCGTCATTCAGGGACGTCACGGGCAGCGCTTCGAGTTGCTCCGAGTTGACCACCGCAGTGGTCGTGGTCCGGTCCACCTGAACCACGCCGCGCTCAGCGGTAATCACCACTTCCTGGCCTTCAAACACCTCCTCGGCCAGGTTGAAGTCGACGCGGGTGGTCTTGTCGACGATCACCTCCACGTTTTCGACAAGCTGGCTGGCGAAGCCGATGAAGCTGGCCCGCACTGCGTAGGTACCCGGACGCACGCGAAGAATCTGATACTGACCGTCGAGGTCGGTAACGCTGCCCTGCGTGGTCCCGTCAATGACGACGTTCACCCCGGGCAGCGGATCGCCCGTCGTGGCGTCTATGACCGTTCCCGCAATCTTGCCGTAGATGACGGGCGAATTCGTGTCGGCGGAAGCTGAGGGTGCGTACCCCATCCAGAGCAGCAGCGCTGCCAGGGGTAGCCACCTGGAGATTCGTCCCATGGTCCAGGGGAAAGTTTAAAGGCCCGGCCCTCGGGGCTCAGGCCTGAAAACGACCAGGGGCAGGGCCAGACCGGCCCTGCCCCTGGGTCGCTGGGGGGGTTACTTGATCAGCATCATGGAGCGGGTGCGGGAGAATTCCGCACCGGCGTCCAGACGGAACAGGTACATGCCGGAGGAAAGCTGTGAGGCGTCAAACTGCACCTCGTGCTGACCGGCAGACATGATCTCACCGTTGACCAGGGTGGCCACCTGCTGTCCGAGCACGTTGTACACGGAGAGCTGCACCTTGCCGGTCTGAGCCAGGCTGAAGGAGATGGTGGTCGCCGGGTTGAACGGGTTCGGGTAGTTCTGATCCAGCGAGAACGTAAACGGCGTTTCCACATCGTCTTCCGTGTTCACTGCCGTTGCGCGTCCTGCGACGGCGACGGTGGTCCACTGGGACGGATTCTGCCACCAGTTGCCGTCGGCGTTGGGCTTCAGCGACCACTGGATCTGGGTCTCGCGGGTCGGCCCTGCGGTATCGGCGTCGTTCAGCGCGATGTTGAACGGGACGAGTTTGAACTCGTCGTCGGCCGGCAGTGCGAAGGCCACGTGATCGAGGCCGGTGACGGCCAGCGACTCAAACGGGATCGCACCGAGGAATTTCCATCCGATGGTATTGCCGCTGCCGTCTACGAGCACGTCAGCTGCCGCACCAGACGCCACCGGCACGCCGAAGTCGGCGGAACCCGGCTGGTCGGCGGCGAAGAAGGTCGTGGCACCGGTGATGTTCGTGCCGTCATCACTCATGGCGACGAGACGAAGCTGGTAGTCCGGCTCGGAGCCGTTGGCGTACTCGGTGTGCGGCGATCCGCCAAGGATGCTGCCACCCTGGATGTCACGCACATCGTACGAGCCCCAGCCCATTTCGATGGAGTCATACTGCCATCCACCGTTGCCGGCTTCGACAGGATCGCTCTGAGTCGGGAAGGAGAAGAATTCGTCGGTGACTTCGGCGTAGATCCAAAGTGTGCCGCCCTGGATGCGGTCAAAGGCCACTTTCAGCGAAGCCGAGAGGTCGGTGTCGTCGTCGGGCACGCCACCGGCAGTCTTGAAGTGCGCCTGGTTGATCACGAAGGCGTTTCCATCAGGGAAGCCGTCGTCGGAGACCGTTCCTGCAGCCAGGTTGTCGAACGCCAGATCAGCGTCGGTATCGGTCATCGCGTAGATGACCTGCTGCTGCGGAAGATCGGCGTTGGCAACACTTCCTGCGCTGGCCGACACGTCCGTGTTCTCTGCACCGAAGAGGCTGGTGCTGGTGACGGCGTAGTGCACGTCCAGCGGCGCCATGCTCGGGTGAGGCACGGCGATGCTGTGTGTCACTTCGAAGGCGGCCGCGTTGAACGGCACGGTCGCGATGGCGGACAGTTCTCCGGCGTCGATGCGAGCCTGAGTGATCGGGGCGAGGTCGGCGTAGACCTTGTAACCGCCGAAGTCAGGATTGTGCGTCCAGGAAATGAGGTTCTCGGATCCACTGGCGGTCATCGAGACAGCGCCCATGGCGGCCGGCGAACCAGCAGCAGCTGAGATGTCCGTGGAGGAGTCGCCGATGTACACGTTGTCGAGCAGCACGGCAGCGCCACCGTGGTTGTAGTCAAAGTGCACCGTCAGTCCACGCACCTTGTCCCA
This sequence comes from Rhodothermales bacterium, assembly GCA_017643395.1. Taxonomy (NCBI): domain Bacteria; kingdom Pseudomonadati; phylum Rhodothermota; class Rhodothermia; order Rhodothermales; species Rhodothermales bacterium. The sequence goes on from JAEPNP010000002.1 coordinate 467,712, forward strand.
CTCGAAGTCCTGCCAGCGGTCATCGTTCGGGCCGTGCGGCGTACCGGAAGTACCGCCCCAACCTGCCGTCTCACCGGACCAGCCACCGGCGTAGTCCCAGTAGGCGGCCAGAGAATCCAGCGGCGTGTCGAGCGCGGAGCCGTCGACTTTCTTGCCAACCAGGGCAGAGTCGTGCACAGCCACGTTGCTGGCCGGCAGCGGGATGGCGAGCTCATGCCATTCGCCGTTCCGCGCCCAGTTCGGGATGTACCACTTTACGCGGCCCTCGCGGTTGTTTTCGACGGCACCGCCATCGGACCAGTCGAAGAAGGTCAGAGAGAGGCAGTCGTCAGGGGCCGTGCCGAAGGCGGAGTTGTCAGCGCCCGGGCAGAGTGCCTTGCCGGCAAACGCGGGATCAACCCACATGCGCAGGTAGAGCGACTTTCCGGAGTCGGCTGTTTCGCCGACCATGGCGGTCATGTCACCGCCCTGGGGAGCATCGGTGCTGTTGAGCTGGAAGCCGGGGGCTGCCCAGTCGGCGTAGGTGAACTGAGCAACCTTGTTGGAGCTGTCAGTCGGGTCGTCCACCGTCTGGCCGTCATAGCCAGGCAGCAGCACGTTGGTGCCGTCCACAAAGAAGACGAACTCTGCGCCGAGGTCCGTGGACTGGGCGGAGAGTTGTGCAGGAACGGCCGCTGCGAGGAGAAGACCTGCAAGGGTCCACGCGGTAGCGTTTCGCATGAGGGTAAATCGTTGAGTTGGCAGGGAGCCGGAATCAGGAAGTCAGGCAGGAAGAACCTTGGCCGAAGTCGGGCGCGGTGGGTGTTCTTGCAACTTCCCTGAAAAGGTTTTCAAGAAAGTAAACTCTTTTCATACTGCCGTCAAGGGCAGCCTCCCGTCCGCCACTCATCAAGCGATGAGGTCAACCGCCGAAACTGCTCAAAAACCGCTTTCCGGCACCCTGTGCTGCCGCCGCTGGTCGCAAAGATGAAAATCTTGTCACGACGACCAATCATGGGCTTTGCCCCGTCGTGGCCGCTCCGGTGGCTCCACGCTTAGCGCACCAGAGTAATGGTGCGGAACTGCGCCAGCCCATCGACCGAAACCTTCATCATGTACAGGCCACTCGCCAACCCGGGAAGATCCAGTCCTGGCTGATGCATCCCTGCCGGGAGCCGCTCCGGTGAACCGGACACTACGCGACGGCCCTGCAGATCGAACACCTCCAGGAGCACGAGCGCCGAGGCGCCGAGTTCAAGCGGTACCTGCACCTGCTCTCGCGAAGGATTCGGGAACGGTGTGCCGAGGCGGACCAGCTCGGGCACGGACGCGTCCACCGACGAGATTCCCTCTGGACTCAGCGATATCCAGGCAATGTCGAATCCGCCAGTTCGGATCCGCAGTTGCAACTTCCCGGTGCCGGGATCCAGCGGTATCTGGCCGAGGTCCTGCGTTTCCCAGGCCTGACCGGTTGGCGTCAGCACCTGCTCATCGCCCACGTCCACGCCGTCGAAACGCAGCTGGAAGGAGCCGGCGTCAGGCACACGGACCCGCGCGGACAGGCGGAAGGACTGGCCGGCCGAGCCCGTCTCGCGGACGGTTACCGTGTGGCGGATCCACTCCCGGGCTACGGTGGACGTCACGTACACACCCTCATCGGGGTCTTCCGCAAGGTCCACAGTCTCCGGACGGAACAGCGCATCCGTCCCGTCGATGTCCAGGTGCCCATCCTCAAGGTCAAACCAGGCCGCACGCAGTTCACCAGGGATGATCTCGGGACGCATGCGATAGGGAGCGGACACGCAGCTTGCTCCTACCTGCACCGACACAGGATCGCTGGTCGCGCGGTTCCCCCGCGCGTCACGTGCGTGGGCGTTCAGTGAATAGCAGCCATCCGAGAGATCGCTCAGGGTCGTCTCATAGGGCGGCGCCGAGAAACTCTCCATTCGGGCGATGCCCTGCCGGATTTCAACCTGCGTCAGATCGCCATCGACATCGGAGACTGTAGCTGAGGCCTGCACCTCTCCCCCGCTGGGCACCTGGGTGCCGTCGAGCGGCAGGTTAAGCGTCGCTTCCGGGACCGCACCCGTGTTCACAAAGGTAATCCGGTCAATTTCGAACCCGGTCGCCTGCGGCTGAAAACGCATCACCACATCGCCCCCGGGCAGATCCACATTCACCGCCTCCGCTGTGGTCCAAACACCCGCGTCCTGGAAAGCCAGCGACGCGACCGCCTGCCCGTCGATCTCGAGGTCAAAGGCCCCATCCCCGTTCACTTCGGCCTCGATGCGGTAGATGCCGGCCTCCACGCGAACCGAGTACTCGATCCACTCGCGCGAGCCGATCCATCCCACGTAGAAGCCGTCTGTGTCACTGCGCGGCGCGATATCGACACTCTCGTCAACCCGAAATCCGCGCCCTGAATTGACCTGGTCCAGCTCGCGATAGGCAATGGTGTTGCCACCCTGGTCGTACAGTTCCATTTCCAGTGTGCCGGGAACGGCGTGCGGAACCATCGTGATGGGTGCCTGGCCGCAGTTTGCGCCCACCGTCACCTCAACCGGCGCGCTGTCACCCGTCCAGCCTGCTTCATCCACTCCCCGCGCGGTCAGCGAGTAGCATCCCTCTGCGACCCCGACAGCGGAGATCTCAAGCGGCGACGACGTGGCAGAGGCAATGGGCACCCCTGACTGCAGCAGCGTGAGCGACTCCAGTTGGCCGTTCGGATCGCTTGAGCTGGCGGACACATTGACGGTATCCCCGGGATTCACCGTCGTGGCGGACGCAGTAAGTGTAGACTCCGGGATCTCTCCGACCGGTTCGTACACCCGCACATAGTCGACGAGCATTTGCGTCGGCAGGGCGGAGTCGTCGATGGTCGGCCCTCCCCACTGGCCACCCATCGCCACATTCAGAAGGATGTGGAAATCCTGGTCAAAGGGCCAGAACTCGTAGCCCAGGCCATTGTCACTGTAGCTCCCGACTTCCGACGTGCCCGGCGTCTGCACGTTGACCAGCTCATCGTCCATGTAGAACCGGATCTCCCGCGGACTCCATTCCACCGCGTACACGTGGAATGCGCTGGTAGCGTCAGAGATCAGTCGGCTGCCGGTCGGATTGTTGCCCATCGGCGCGTTCCGGGCTCCCATGTGCAGGGAAGCATGCACCCGCCCTTCGTCCTTGCCGACATGTTCCATGATGTCGATTTCGCCACTTGCCGGCCACACTCCGTAGACCGACTCTTCGGGCATCATCCAGATGGCCGGCCACGTGCCCACGCCGGAAGGCAACTGTGCCCGTGCCTCTACCCGACCGTACCGAAACGCGGCCTTGCCCCGGGTCTTCAGACGGGCCGACGTGTAGGCAGCTCCGCCAAACGACTCGGCGCGCGCCTCGATGATCAGATGGTCGCCGTCGGCCCGGGCGTTGTCCAGACGGTCCGTGTAGTACTGCGCCTCCTGGTTGCCCCAGCCACCAGCTCCCAGATCATGCACCCACTTGTCAGGATCGGGCGCGCCGACGTAGTCGAATTCCTCCGCCCAAACGAGATTCCAGGACTGCGCGGAGGCCGGCGCGCTCAGAAGGACAAGGGCTACAAAAAGACCAGCTGCTCTCATGGGTGCTCGGAATGGGCGATGGGGTCCGTAGCCGGACACCCGGAATTCAAGGCGGTTGGTTACGGATCTCCGTAGCTGCCGGGTCCGGCGCAATCGACAGGCGGCGGGCTGTCAGACCTTGACCGGCGGTGCCGTCGAGGCCCGCACGATCAGGTCAAGTGGGATCACCTCCTGCACCGGACGATCGGTCGGCCCGTCCAGTGCTCTGCGGATCACCAGTTCGATGGCACGGATCCCCGTTTCCCGGATTGGAACGTTGACGGTGGTCAGGGCGGGATTGCTGAAACGCGCAGGAGACAGATCGTCGAACCCGACCAGTGAGATGTCCTCCGGCACAGCGATCCCCTGTTGCTGTAGCCCCGACAACAAGCCGAGCGTGGCGTAGTCATTGGCGCAGCCTACCGCGGTAGGCCGGTCTCGCATGGTCCCGATGGCTTCTGCCGCACGGAATCCGTCTCGCTGCTCGAAGCCACCCTTGATCACCGTCAGCCGGCCGCCCGCTCCCCGCACGGTGTCTGCGAAACCACGCAGCCGCTCGGAGGCATCGAACGCTGCTTCCGGACCCTGTACATAGGCCAGGTGCCGGTGGCCGAGCCCTACCAGGTGCCTCGCGGCTTTTGCGCTGCCGCCGTGGTCGTCAAAATTCAGGAACTCGGCATTGGTGTCGGGATCGACCGGCGTATTGACGAACACGGTGGGCGCCCACGAGTCCAGGTTCAGCTGGCGCGGCGTGCGCTGCGGAGCCATGACAAGGAGTCCGTCCACCCGACGGTTGACCGTTCGAACGGCTGCCTGCCACTCCTTGGTCTCGTGATGCGAGGTTGAGATGAGCAGGAACTTGCCGTGGTCCTTGGCCACATAGTCCATCCCTGTGAGAAACTCGGAGAAGTATTCCCCGGCTACATAGGGCAGCAGCACGCCGATCCCACCCGTGTCCTGTCCCAGCAGCGAACGCGCCGCCGGATTCGGCACGTAGTCCAGAGCACGCACGGCCTCCATCACCCGCTCGCGCTTGCCTTCATTGACCGCGGCCGTATTATTCAGCACCCGGGAGACCGTGGAGATGGATACCCCCGCCCGCTTGGCCACATCCCTGATGGTGGTCGGCATGCTGAATTGAGTGCTGGGGCCCGCACAGGACGAGCCGTCTGAAAAGGTTTTCAACGCAAGGTATGACCTCCCGGCCCGCTGAACAAGGCTCGAACCCGCCACCCCTCAAGCGATGGGTGTTTGGCACCGCCGCCTTCCTGCTGCCGCTGGTCCTTCTGCTTCTCGTAGAGTTCGCGCTGTCCGCGGCCGGCGTCGCGGAGGACCGTCGCAAGGTCTTCATCCCAGTCAACGAATCGGGATCGCATCTGGCGCTGAATCCGGCCTACGTGGAGAGGTACTTCAGCGACTTCCGACCGGGGGTGCCGTTCACGCCGTTTGCGCATGAGAAAGCCGACTCGACGTATCGGGTAGTCACACTCGGAGGCTCGACCACGGCAGGGTTCCCCTACCGCTTTTACAACGGCTTTCCGGGAAGACTCGGAGTGCTTCTGCAGGCGGCCATGCCGGACAGGCACGTCGAGGTCGTGAATCTGAGTATGTCTGCGGTGACGTCGTACACCGTGCTGGATCTTGGCCGTGCAGTGCTGAGCCACGACCCCGACGTGTTCGTGGTCTATGCCGGCCACAACGAATTCTATGGTGCATTCGGAGTGGCCACCACGGAGTCGGCACTGGCGAACCTCCCCTGGCTGAAGCGACTCATCCTGCGTTTGCGAAAGACGGTCCTGTTCACCCTGGCAGAAGGCCTGTTTCAGGACGACCGCCGCCAACCCGGTCCCTCGGATCGCACGCTGATGGCCCGGGTGGTGCGCGAGGCCGACATCCCGGAAGGTGGCGAGGTCTTCCGAGCCGGCATTGAACAGTACCGGCAAAACATGTCCCGGCTGCTGCATGCCGCTCGAGAGGCCGGAGTGCCTGTTGTCCTGGGCACCCTGGTGGACAATCTGTCTGGACAGGCGCCCCTCTCCGGAGGGCCGCACGCCGACAGCCTGTTCGCGGTCGGTCAGGCGCTGCTCGGGAATGGTGAGGTGGATGCGGCGCGCGACGCCTTCTCCCGGGCCCGCGACGCGGACGGCCTGCGGTTCAGGGCGCCGGGCGCACTCAACCAGTGGATTGTCTCTCAAACGGAGGCAACAGTAGTCGACCTGCGCCCGGTGTTCGATGCGGCCAGCGCCACCGGAATTCCCGGATACGATCTGTTCACCGACCATCTCCACCCCAGTGCACGGGGTTATGGGCTGATGGCCGAGGCATTTGCCCGCTCGGTCGCTCCGGAGCCTCGGATCGCGCTCGAGCCGGACTTCGGCCTGGACGACCTGGACCGCTCGCATGCAGATCTGCTGCTGGCCCGGCTGCTTGGAGACTACCCGTTTGTGCGCAACCCCGACCCGGATTCCGTGCTGGCGAACCAGCGGGCACCCGTCGTTGCCGCGCTTCGGCGTGGCGGGATCGACTCTCTGGCTGCCATGATCGTTACCGGCCGCACCCAGTTTCAGACCGCGCAGTCCGAGGCCACCGCGCTCCTGCTCGCCGCCGGCGACTCGCTGAGTGCGCTGCGCTCCGCACGCTCACTGGTGAGCTGGCAGCCGCTTAACCGGGAGTTGGTATTTCGCTGGCTGCGCACCGGACTCGAAAACCCAGCGCTGGACCACGAGACGCTTCGTCTGGCCGTGCTTGCAGCCAGCCGCTGGCCTGATGCCTTCTCCCTGGGGGGGCTCGGCGTCGTACTTCTACGTCAGGGTCGGCTCGACGAGGCGGAATGGGCCCTGGGGCAGGCAGAGGCAATTTCCCCGGAGGACCCGTCCGTCTTGTTCAACACGGCCAGGCTGCTGGTCCTGAGCGGGGACACGTTGAGCGCGCAGCAATACTTTGCGCGCTATCAGGCGGTGGTGCAAAACTGATCCGGGCCTATCCCCCGCGCGGAATCAGCGCCCGCATCTGCACCACGGCCGGGTGGTCGGGAGCCCTGACCTCCGCGCCCGCCAGATACCGGCTGGCCTGTCTCAGATCCCCTGCCCGCCCAAAGTGCAGGGCCAGGTTGATCCACGGCTCCGGAGCCTGAGGGAATGTGCGAATGATGCCCTGATAGCGGGCCAACGCTTCCTCGGTCTGCCCGGACTGCAGGTACAGGGTTGCCAGATTGCTTGCCAGACGGAAATCTCCCGGATCCAGCGCTACGGCCTGCTGATACGTTTCCAGGGCATCACTGAGCCGGCCGGCCAGACGCAGCCCTTCCGCATACCGAACCAGATTCTCGACGCTCGGGAAGTCTCTGGCGTTCATTTCCATGCGTTCGATGGGCTGCGCGGCAGCGCGCACGGAGTCCGCTGCTTCCAGAACATCGGCAGCCCGCCCATCGCCCAATCTCTGAAGGGCTTGGCCCAGCGCGAACCGGGCGGTGTAATTCCACGGTTCGGCCCGGGTAATCCCTTCAAGCAGGCGCACGCCTTGCTCGGCATCGCCGTGCCTGGCCTCCAGACGAGCCAGCAGGAGCCTCAATCCGGATGCCGTAGAGTCCATCTGAAACGCCGCGCGGGCTTCGCGGAGAGCTCCGTCGATATCTCCACCACGCTCCATGAACTCGGCAAGGCTCTTCCGGGCCGGCGCAAAGAGGGGGTCTCTGTCAACCGCGGTCTGAAAGGCCGCGCTGGCGCTATCCAGCGCGCCGACCTGCTCCAGCGCCGCACCGCGCGCGTGCCAGACGCGGGCCTCATCGCGCACCTCTCGCTGATAGTAGTTCGATGCCGTGCGAAAGCGCCGCTGCGTGAATGCCACATTGCCGCGATTCAGCCACGCGCCCGGGTAGGAAGGATCGGCCTCGAGCCCCAGCGCATACAGGCTGTCTGCGGCCGCGTATCGGCCCATGGCAAGCTGCACGCCGGCCTGAAAAATGAGCGGGGTCGGGTGCCCCTGGGCCCGGGCCTCGGCCGAATCTGCCAGCACCAGCGCCAGGAGAAAATCACCCGCCGACTCAGCCTCCGCCGCGCGGTCCAGCCAGGCCTGGGCCTCCGCAGGCAACGGAGTGCGAGATACCTTGGCGCCACCACAGGCGGTGCCGGCCACGATGCAAAGAAGGAGAAGCAATACGCGCATGCTGGCGCGCGAACCCACCCCGTGCTCTGCCGTTCCGTATTCTGGACACTCTACTCTTCATTCGTGTTTTCCTCCGCAGCTCAATACGCCGTTCGAGCCACCGCCTACCTCGGCTCCCTGGAACAGGACGGCTTCGTGCCCGCCCGGTCTATTGCGGGCGAACTGAACATACCGCCGACGTTTCTCTCGAAGGTGCTGCGACAGCTGGTCGATGCGGGCATCCTGTCCGCCTATCGCGGGCCCACAGGAGGCGTTCGGTTGGCCCGACCCGCGTCACAGGTGTCTGTGCGACAGATCGTGGAGGCGATCGACGGGGACGCCCTGTTCACCGAGTGCATCCTTGGACTGCCAGGCTGCGGCAATCGTAAGCCGTGCCCCATGCATGAGGCCTGGGCGGTGCATCGTTCGGCGCTGGCGGAGGAGTTTGAGCGGCAAACGGTCGATACGCTGTCGACTGCGTATACCCTGGGCGATCTGCGTCTGGGCCCCTGACTGGAGACGCTCTCAGAAGTCGTGCCGGGCAAACGCCCGCCGAGTCAGCATGAACGGCACGCTCAGCCACACCAGCAGCGAGAAACCGGCCAGCGCGAGCCCCTGGAACCCGCCGAGGTAGCGACTGAACACCGCTCCGGTATAGCCCATGAGCGCTTCTGCCTCGAGGGCCAGCATGAGCAGCACCCGGCTCAGATCCACGGGATTGAGCAGCATCAGAGCCAGGAGCGGCTTCTCCAGCGGATAGCGGGACAGCGCTTCTACGGCCACCAGGATCAGACCGTCATAGGCGACGGACATCAACAGCCAGACGGCAAGCGCTGTGCCCACGCAGCGCACCCGGTCGGCGACATGCGTGGCGATGAGCAGAGCGAGTGCCGTGAAGATCCATGTCAGAGCCACCGCCAGCAGAATCAGTTGGCCAAGCTGGGCCAGTACTTCGGTCGACAGAAAGCCATGCAGCAGAAACGGCGCGCCCAACGCCAATGCGAGCCCGACGGATTCGGGAAGTGCCAGGCCCAGGTACACTCCTGTAAACAGCGTACCGCGATCCATCGGTTGTGTGAGCAGCAGTTTCAGGAAGTCCCGAATGCTGTAGAGGTGCATGGCGCCGAATACGAGGGCCCCGAGCGGGACCAGCAGGAGCACCACATTTACCAGCGACGCCATCGCCCTTTCCCCACTTCCTGCCATGAGCACCAGGGCTTCGGCGGCCACGAAGTAAATCAGGGTGTGGTGCAGCATCCAACGGCTCTTGAGGGCGTCGCGAAACTGGTATGCGATGATGGTTCGAAGGGTGCCGTTCATGCCACTTCACGGGTCAGGAGTTGGGCGATGGCACGCTCCAGCCGGGACTCGCCGGTCTTGGCCTGCAGGCCTTCGAGCGTTCCGTCGAACTGGATACGACCGTCCATGAGGAACACCACGCGAGAGCACAGCTCCTCCAGATCGGCCATCACGTGAGAGGTAAGCAGCACCGTGGTCCCGGCCTGCACGCGTTGCCGCACATAGTCCTTCAGGCTGGCCGAGGCGACCGGATCCAGCCCCGCAGTCGGCTCGTCCAGAATCAGCACCGGCGGCTCAAACATGAAGGCCAGCACGGCGCTGAGCTTCTGTCGGGTGCCACCGGACAGGGTCGACGCTGGTTTGTCAAGGTCCTCTCCCAGAGCGAAACGGCGAATCAGGTCCGCTTCCACACTTTCCACTCCGGGCCGGAACGAACGGACGAGTTCAATGAGCTCTCGACCGGTCAGACCCTCGGGAAATGCAGGCGACTGCGGCATGTAGCCGATATACCGGCGATACGCGTGGGCTCCATGCACAGACTCGCCGAACACCTCAACCTCGCCCGCGTCCGCGCCCACCAGCCCCAGCACGATCTTGATCAGCGTCGTCTTGCCGGCGCCGTTCGGACCGATGATGGCCACGGACTCACCTGAGCAAAACGTCACATCCACGCCACGGATTACCCGCAACGGACCAAAGGCCTTCTCGACGCCTTCCAGGGCAAGCGGTGGGCTCTGATCTTGAACGACTCTCATGGCTGCTCTGTCGGATTCATGGCGGGCGATTCGTCGACAATGCCCACAGGCGTCAGAAGCGGCAACGCGCGTTCCATCGCGTCCAGCAAAGACACGAACGCGCTTCCAAGGAGCACCAGGGCCGGTTCCTGGCGCTCGACCAGCACGGCGTAGAGTTTGACCGGGTAGAACGGCTGGTCCCCCCAGCCGTCGCGGTCCAGGTCGTAGCCGCGGTACCGGTCCCAGTAGTTCTGGTGGAAGCTGCTTCCCCTGGTCTTGCGGCCGTTCGTGGAGACGTCGAAGGTGTTGCCGAGGAAGACGTTTTGGTTGAATACGTTGTCCTGCGCATCGGCCATCACGCGCACTGCCCAGCCATTGCGCGTGAAGTGATTCCCCGTCACTTCCATGCGATCCGTGCTTTCTACGTGAAGCGCAACGGAGTTCGCTTCGAACGTGTTGGCGATCAGGCTTCCGCCCTTGATCTCCTTCAGCAGGAGCCCGAAGGCGGAAGGTCCCCAGGACTGCCTGAAACGGTTACGCTCCATGCGCACCTGATCCGCATACATGACGGCGACGCCCGCTCCGTTGCGCTCGAATTCGTTGCCGACGTAGGCGCAGCGATCCGAGAACATGAAGTGGAGGCCGTATCGCAGGTTGTCGGACGAGGTGTTGCTCTCCACGTGACCGTCCGTGGTGAACTCGAGGTAGATGCCGTCCCGGTGGCCGGAGATGCGGTTGCCGACTACGGTCAGCGAGTCCGAATACCACGCGTGCACGGCGTTGCCGCCGTTGACCTCTCGATCCGGCGTGCCCGTGAACACGTTGTGTGACACCGTGCAGTTTGACGCACGCGCCAGGTACACACCGAAGAAAGTGTTCTCGAAACGGTTGCGGGCTACCTCACACTCGGACGAGTCGGTGAACTTGACGGCGGCACGATCTTCCATGAATGTGGTGCCGGTGTTGGTGAACACGAAGCCCTTCACTGTCACGTTGTCGGCTGTGATTTCAAGCAGACCGTGCTCGCCCTGCCCATCGATTACCGGCCAGTCCTGTCCGATCAGGGTCAGTGGACGGGCGATGCGCATGGTGCCCGGCATGTAGGTCCCGGCTGCGACGCGCAGGGTGTCTCCCGGTGCGGCGGCGGCGACGCGTGCGGCGAGCGAGAGGCCGGCCTGGACTGCGCGGGTCTGCAGCAGGTGGGCCGCGTCGGCCCGTTCAGGAGCCTGGACCGCCTGGGCCTGCGGCAGTTGGGGCGCCGCGCTCGCCCGTTCGGGAGCCTGCGCGGGCCCCGGAGATCCTGCCAGAAGCAGCGCTATGGCCAGCACGCGCAGCATCAGTGTATGTGTTCCGCAACGGCCGGCGTCAATTCGCCCCACGACAGCACACTGCCATCGCGTTCCGTGGCCAGCGCCAGAGCCGCGACCTCATCCGACACGGCCATGAGGCCGCCCCCCATCGGGCTGCGGATGGCCGACGACTGCACAAAAAACGCCTCTTCGGCCGGAATCAGCTGGCCCGGGCGGGCCGAATCCGTCACCCACAATTGCGCGACATCGTCGGCCCGCCCTGCGTGCACGTAACCCACCATGCACTCAACGGAATCGAATTTGTAGACCTTGCCGGTGCTCGTGACGAGCTGCGAGGCAAAGACCGGTTCGCTGATGGTCATGCGGCAGAAGGCATCGGTGTCCTGGCCGAAGACAAAGGGCTCGGGACCGGGCTGACCGCATCCGGTTACCAGAAGGGCGAAACCCGCAGCTACCGCGCCCCCCAAACGTCCGGCCACCCGCGTCGTGCGCTCGGAGCGCCAGCTCTGCCAGGCCAGCGACATGCCAACGCCCAGCGAAATAAACGCCGCCCAACCCCCCAGCGCCGGCCACGAGTGGGCCGTGAAGTTCAGCAGCTTCTTGCTGCCGATAATCGGCGGCTGGTACGTCATGCCCGGCACCTTGATGGCCGCATGTTCGGTGTCCAGATTGTGACCGTAGTCGTAGGCCCACAACCAGAAATCGGCGAGCCCGGCGAGCGCCACCAGGAGGAACACCCCGCACCAGGTGTACAGCAGGGATCGTTTGCCCACGGCCGCCACAGCCAACCCGGACACGATCAGAAACGCAACGATCCAGGGCATGATGCGCAGCTCCGGAATGGCGTCCGGCTCGATGCGCTTCATGCCGATATAGTGATTCAGGTTATTGATGTTGCTGAGGTCGTGCGGCTTCTGCCCCTGCACGTCCGTCAGCATGATTTTCAGGCCCAGACCCTCGGGGTACTGCGGCGCCTCCAGCGTGATATTCCACAGAGGCGCGGCGTACATGACCAGCAGCAGCAGGCTGGCCAGTGCAAGGGTGATTCGGGCACGCTTCGTCATGGTCTTCTCCATTCAGGGGGCCGGATCATGGGCGATGGGACCTGTGAAGACCCCATCGCCCGGGAAACCCGACGGCCGGAGCGCGGGGGACGCCCCGGCCGCGCGCAGGTCTAGCCGGCGTTGTGCGTCAGGGCGACGCCGGATCCGCGCGGCGATACCCGCACGTATCCCTGCATTTCCTGGTGCAGTGCCGAGCAGAAGTCCGTGCAGTAGAACGGATACACTCCCTCGCGCTGCGGGCGCCAGACCGAGGTCCGCGTTTCTCCCGGCATGATGAGCAGTTCGGACGTCTGCTGTCCCGTGATCGCAAATCCGTGCGGCACGTCCCAATCCTGCTCGAGGTTTGTCACGTGGAAGTAGACCGTATCGCCGACCCGGATGCCCTCGATGTTGTCCGGAGCGAAGTGGCTGCGGATGGAACTCATGTACACATGCACCTCGTTGCCGGTGCGCTCAACCCGGGCCTCCGCCTCGGACTTGATCGCGTGCGGATGGGTGTTGTCTGCCAGTTCGTACATCTGGACCTGGCGCTCGGTGACGAGTTCGGCTCGAATGGCCTGCGCATAGTGCGGCTCGCCCATGGTCGGGAAGTCGAGCAGCATCTCCATCTTGTCGCCGGAGATGTCGATCAGCTGTGCCGAGTGCGCCAGCTCGGGGCCAGTCGGCAGGTAACGATCCTTGGTCATCTTGTTCATCGCAACCAGATACTCGCCCCAGGGCTGCCGCCCGTCACCGCCAGGAATCATCAGGTGACCGACCGAATAGTAGACCGGGATGCGATCCACCACGTCCCAGGTGCCCAGGCGCCACTTGACGACTTCGGAGCTGAGGAATGCGGTCGTGTAGGCGTTGCCCCTGCCGTCGAACTCGGTGTGGAGCGGCCCCAGACCAGCGTTCTCGACCTCGCCTGCGATCACAGCCTCGTACTGCAGCACCGGGATGCCGTCCACTTCGCCTTCGAAGGACTCATTGGCGATGGCCTCCTGCATGCGCGTGAACGAGTGCACCGGAATCACGGTGGCCAGCTTTCCGCCGCCGACGATGTACTCTCCGCTCGGATCCACATCAACGCCGTGGGGTGACTTCGGCGTCGGCAGGAAGTAGACCAGCCCGGCGCAGTCTTCCGGATAGATGACATTGACGCCGTTGCGCTCATGGCTCATCGCCACGCGGCTGCCGTGCATCATCATGTTGTGGCGATACTCGCCGTCCATGCGTCGGGAGCTGCCGTTTTCGACGCACTCTTCGGCGCGCTGCCAATTGACGGCAGCAATGAAGTCCTTGTCGTTCTGGGAGGCGTTGACCTCCTTGAGCGTATTGGCCTGCTCGGTATTGTAGGTCGAGAAGAAGGCCCAGCCGTGACTTGGACCCATGCCTGCGTGACTCACGTCGTAGTCATAGCCCGGCATCATGATCTGGAAGGCCACATCCATCTGGCCCGGCACGTCGGCCCTGATGAAAGAGATGTTGCCCTTGAACTGCTCCTTGTATTCGGAGATCGGGATGTCCCGCTGCGGAATTGGTACCGAGAAGCGAGTGGCCGCCACCAGATACTCCGAGTTCTCGGTGATGAACGGGCTGGCGTGGTTGCCGGCCGAGTTCGGCACCTCGAGGATTTCTTCCGTCTCAAACGTAGCCAGATCAATGCGGGCTACCCGCGGGGTATTGTTGGCATTGATGAAGAGCCAGCGACCGTCGGGCACGCCGTCGGTCTGTGAGAGCTGCGGGTGATGGGAGTCATCCCAGGGGATGAACCCGTAGGAGGTCTCCAGCATCGGCTTGGTCTCTTCGGAGTAACCCCAGCCGTTTTCTGCGTGTTGGGAATACACGGCGACGGTTTTGAGGAGCCGCCCTGACGGCAGACCCATTACCGTGACCTGGCCGGAAAAGCCGCCGGACATGAAGGCGTAGTACTCGTCGTACTCGCCTGGCGGGACATAGACCTTGGAGGCCGCGACCGAAGTGCCGGACCCCATCGGTTCAGTGGATTGACAGGAGATGGCGACCATCGAAACGGTCACGAGAACCGCCAACACACCGATCATGGACTTGAGTGTGGAGCGTTTCATGGTGGTATCGCTTGATTACGTGTTAGGGAGCCGCGCACTCGGCGCGGGGCCCGGCTTGGCCGGGCGGTGGTTCATTGCGCCTGCGTGCGCAGGTATTCGAGCACGGCCCGTGCGTCGTCCTCGGAGAGTTGCTGATTCGGCATGGCCGACATGTACTGGGCCAGCATTTTCCTGACCTCCGGATGCTTCTCGATCATCTCGGCGGGATTGAGGATCATGTTCATCACGAATGCCGGAGAGCGTATCGTCGTGACCTCAGCCAACGGCGGCCCCACGTAGCGCTCGGCCATTTTGTGGCAGGCGGAGCACTTCATCGTGAAGAGCTCCTGCCCGCGGGCGGCAAGCGCCTCGTCAATCGCTGTCAGGGAGACCGTCTGGATGGGCCCGATGCCGTTCTCCAGTTCGCTGGCCGACAGGCCCGGGGTTTCAGCAGGGGCTCCGGATTGCTCCGGAGCGCCGCTGCCACATGCAGCCAGAAGCACCGAGGCGAAGAGCAGGAGTGCGATGGCGTGTTTCATTGTGTATTTGCGAGTCTATTGTCTTGTTTAGGGCTCCGGCGTTTCCCGGAGGGCAGCCTCGGCCATCGAGACCGTGCCGTGGCGATCTGCCACCTCCCTCAGGGTCACCCGGTCCATGGCCCACAGCATGCGCGCCGGTGTGAATCCCGGTAGCACACACATGCCCTGTGCGGGGTGATCGAGCCCGAGGAAGCACTCCGTCCCTTGCATGCGGCTGTCCAGGATGCGCACCAGATCAGCGAGTGAGAGGCTATCGGAACCGGGGTTCCACCGGCACCCGCCTTTCGGGCCGCGCAGCGTTTCGATGACTCCGGCCTGTCCGAGGGTATGCAGCGTCTTGGCAAGCACGGACTTCGGCACACCAAGCGATCGGCTGAGGTCTCGAACCTTGAGGAACTCCCCCTCGGGTGCCCGGCTGAGGAGAATCGCCGCCTGGAGTCCATATCGGAATGTCTTCGAGAACATGGTTGATGATTTCGGAGTCGCTTGTCTCTAATTACGGCCGGGCGTGTGATTTCCAAAGGCCTCGATGCGTGATTCATGCAACCTTCTCTATTTCGGACAATGGTGTCGCAAATTGGATTACGGGACTCGGGTCGCGCCTGGTGCTCCCCGGCGCCGTGGAGCCCGCGGAGTGGAATGGCGGCGCCGGATTACGCCTGCGCGCCGGGGTGGTCGGGTGGCACCTCCCGCGACTTCCCGGGGGCGGCGGCGTGGCGCCCCCCTGCCCCTGCGCCGCCCCGAGCGCCACCGAGTGGAATGGAGCCGCCGGATTACACCTTCACGCGCCGCGCGGCCCGCCCCAAGTGGGAAAGCCCCCCCACATTACACCTTCACGGCGCCAGAGACGCGTGCGGAGTGGAATGGAGCCGCCGGATTACACCTTCACACGCCGCGCGGCCCGCCCCAAGTGGGAAAGCCCCCCCCACATTACACCTTCACGGCGCCAGAGACGCGTGCGGAGTGGAATGGCCCCGCCGGATTACACTTTTGCGCTCGTCGGCGTGCGATTGACGCCACCGGGACCCCGCGCCGAACGCTCCACGGGCGAGCACCCGGAGCGCCGCGCCGAACGCGCCAAACCCGCCAGCCGCCCCAGACCCGCCGCGCCGCAAGCTCCCCCGTAACGCCACACCGGTCGGCGCGCACCCAAGCGCGAACCCGATCTTGAGGCATGGAGCACGCAGACCACATCATCATTGGCACCGGCCAGGCCACCGGCACCCTGCTCGGCAAGCTCATTCCCACCGGCGAGCGCATCGTGGTCTTCGAGGGCCACAAGGTGGGCGGAAGCTGTGTCAACTACGGCTGCACGCCGACCAAGACCCTGGTCGCGAGCGCGCGCGCCGCGCACATGGCGCGCAGGGCGGCGTTCTACGGCGTCGACATCCCGGAGCCGAAAATCGACTTCGCGCGAGTGCGCGAGCGCATGAACAAGATCCGGAACGACAGCTCCGACGGCCTGGCGAGCTGGATGGAGGGATCCGAGAATGTGACCCTCATCCGCGACTGGGCCTCATTCGAGGGGCCGCGCACGGTGGTCGGCGGTGGCCGGCGATTCGAGGCGAAGCGGATCTACATCAACACCGGAACACGCCCCTCCGCTCCGCCGGTGCCGGGGCTGGACGCGGTGCCGTGGCTGGATTCGGAGAGACTGCTGGCCCTCGAGGAGCTCCCCTCCCACCTTGTAATTCTGGGGGGAGGGTACATCGGCGTCGAGTTCGCCCAGGTGTTTCGGCGTTTCGGCTCAGAAGTCACGGTCCTGCAACTGGGAGACCAGCTCATGCCGCGGGAGGACCGCGACGTGGCCGAGAACGTGCGCGAAATCCTCGAATCCGAGGGCGTGCGCGTCGTGCTGCAGGCTACCACTCACGACGTGCGCGAGGTGGAGGGGCGCATCGAACTTGCCGTGTCGACGCCTACCGGCGCACAGCCGATCTCCGGCTCGCACCTGCTGGTGGCCGCCGGTCGCAAACCGAACACGGAGCGGCTACAGCTCGAAAACGCGGGCATCGAGAAGTCCGACCGCGGATACATCGTGGTTGATGACCGCTGTCGCACGTCTGTCGATGGCGTCTTCGCTGTCGGCGACGTAAACGGCGAGGGGGCGTTTACCCACACGGCCGTCAACGACGCGGAGATTGTGCTGGACGCGCTGTTTGGCGGCACGCGCACGATCTCCCAGCGCCTCCCCATCTACGCGCTGTTCAGTGACCCGCCCCTGGGCCGGGTGGGGATGAGCGAGAAGGAGGCCGTCGAGAAGGGACACAGCGTTCTGAAGGCCACGCGGCCGATGAGCAAGATCTCCCGCGCCAAGGAAATGGGAGAAACGCAGGGCTTTGCCAAGCTCCTGGTCGATGCGGACTCCGATCTGATTCTGGGAGCCGCCATCCTCGGCCCGGGTGGTGATGAGATCATCAACATGTTTGCGGCCATTATGCATAGCGGCATCCCCTGTCGCAGTTACCGGGAAGTGGTCCTGGTGCATCCGACCGTATCGGAGCTCATGCCTTGGGTGCTAGACGGATTGCAGCCCGTCGAGTAACCTCGACCACGGAAGCGACCTGCACAAGAGAAAACCCCTGCCGCCCGAAGCGACAGGGGTTTTCACCTGACGGCAGAATTCCCTGACTTGACTAGAACCCGTACAGGAAGCGCTCGTGAACGATCTTCCCGTCCTTCCAGCGCTGCACGGCAACCTGGACGTAGTTCTTGTCTCCCCATTCCTTATGGGTGTAGTCGAAGTGCCATTTGACGAAGGCGAGCCCATTGTCTTCGTCGACGGTGATGTCCTGCACTTCCGCCCCGCGGAACGCGGTGAGGTTGGCAACAAAGTCCTCTTCAAACTTGCGGCACGCATCGAAGCCGGCACGATCGCCGGTGAAGTTGTCGGCCATAACCACGTCGTCGGCGTAGAACTTGTCGAAGGCCTCCAGAATCTGCCCCTGGAGAATCATGGAGTTCAGCTCTTCGACGCTCTCGCGAATGCTGGTGGCTACAAGGAGGTCGCTCATGGTATTGGAAAGTTTGGTGATACCCCTTTTAGTTGTTACAACAACTATTGTTGCGCCACCTTTGTTAAGCGTGCGTTAAGCCGGTCAACCCTCAGTCCTCATCCCCGCGGGCAAACGGGAGCCGATTCACGGCAAGGTTTCCGTTGCTCATGACCGCCAGCACATCCTGCACCCGGCGCACATCCTCCAGAGGGTTTCCGTCTATCACCACGAGGTCCGCCTCAAACCCGACTGCAATGCGCCCGATTCGATCTTCCATGCCCAACATGGCCGCTGCGACGGTCGTCGCGGCGCGAATGGCTTCAACTGGTGACATGCCGATCCGGGCAAAGTTGACGATCTCCGTGCCGACCCGCGCGACGCTTTCCGGACCGTAGGCGGTGTCCGTGCTCGTTACAATCGACACGCCGGCCGCGTGCGCCGCAGCGATCGCGCGCTCCAGATTCGGCAGCATGTGTTGTGCGCGGATGATCAGGACCGGATTGTCGTAGTCGCCGCCGGGCAGAAGCAGATCCTCGACAATGGTGTAGGTGGGTACCAGGTAGGTGCCTCGTTCCTTCATGAGGGCGATGGTGCCATCGCTCAGATAGGTCCCGTGCTCGATGCTCCGGGCACCTGCCAGAACAGCCGCCCGCGCACCCTCGTCCCCATGTGCGTGTACCAGAACCGGCGTCTCCCCCGCCTCCTCCACAATGACCCTCAGTTGGGCTTCGGTGTAGACCTGCTTGCGGGGATCGGTATTAGGAAGCCCGGCCCGTTCCGTACCTCGCGTCTTCACCCAGTCGACTCCCCGGTCCTTGTTCACCGATACCACCTGACGGAGCTCATCGTCCGTGTTTATTCCGCGATGCAGGGTTGCGAGTCGGGCATCGCCCAGAATGCGATCCCCCGGATCGGGCGTGACAAACGTGCCGGTGGCAAGCATCTCCGGTCCGGGCAGCACGCCTTCCCGCACCATCTCCCGCAGCGTGACGTCCTGATACGCCGGCGTGTTTGCACTGCGGGCCGTGGTCACTCCGCTGGCGAGGGCGCGCTCCATACCCGCGACCGTGGCAATGTGCACGTGGGCATCCACGTACCCGGGCAATACAAACCGGCCCTCGAGATCGTGCACAGCGGCACCCTCGGGGACCTCGACGTCGCCCAGCGCCGCGATCCGGCCGTTCTCCACGACGAGTGTCCCGTTCACCACCTCGCCCGTCGCAGGGTCGAGCAGATTGGCGTTGATGAATGCCGTGGTCTGGGCCGAGGCCGCCCCGCAAACTGAACACGCGAGGACAAGGATGAGAGCTTTCATGCGAGCTGGCGATTTCCTTCGTGCAATCTAGTCAGCGATGGCGTTCGTGCTTGCCTCTGCTGCGGACCCGTCCCTACTCTGTGCCCATGCCGAGTCGTCGATCCTTCCTCAAGTCGTCGGCAGCCGCCGTGGGCGGCTCCTGGGCCGTCTACGCTACCCCTTCCCTGGCACTCTTCGAACTGGCCTGCGCCAATCGGGATGCCGGCCGCTACCAAACGCTGACCGCGGACCAGGCCGCCGAGGTGGATGCGCTCACCGCGCTGATCGTTCCGTCTGATGAGACCGGACCCGGGGCCCTCGAGGCCGGGGCTGTATGGTACATCGATGCGGTCGTCTCCCAGGACCCGGGGGAACTGACCGAATTGCAGGATGGATTGACGATGGTCTCCGAAGCCGTCGCCGAACGATATCCCGGGCAGGACCGCATCGCCCATCTGCAACCGGCCGAACAGTTGGCCGTGGCGCAGGCCATCCAGGACTCGGGATTTTTCCGGGGACTGCGCGATGCGACGATCACCGGTATGTTTGCCCACCCCAAACACGGCGGCAACCGCGACAAGCTGGGCTGGCAACTGCTCGGCTTCGACGACCGACACGCCTGGCAACCACCTTTTGGACATTATGACGCCCCCTACCATGAAGCGCCTGATTCCTCTTCTTAGTGTATTTGTGCTCGTAGGCTGCGCCGCGCCGCAGGCCCAGGATGCACCCGAGCCCGACGTCGAGTACTACCCGTTCGGCGGATCAGCTCCGCTTTCGGAGGCCGTTCGCGTCGGCGACATGATTTACCTGTCCGGCAAACTCGGGCTGTCGCGGGACGGCGAGCAGGGCATTCAGGCAGAGACACGCCGCACCATGGAGGCGATCAAGAGTTCGCTTGAGGAGAAGGGCTCGTCGATGGCCCATGTCGTCAAATGCACCGTCTTCCTCGCAGATATGGCCGAGTGGGGCGCGATGAACGAGATCTATCGTGAGTACTTCCCGGAGAACCCGCCGGCACGCAGTGCGGTCGGCGTGAACGGTATGGCCGGCAACGCCCGCGTGGAGATCGAGTGCATGGCAACGACCGGCTCCTGACGCGTGCGCCGCTTTTCCCAGCGTGAGGAAGTAGACTTTGTGGTGATTGGCTCCGGCGCCGCCGGGGGTGTCATGGCCAAGGAGTTGTCGACGGCGGGGTTCAGCGTCGTCGTACTCGAGCAGGGACCCTACCTGACCAAGGAGGGCTTCAGGCACGACGAGATCGGCGGCCGTGAGGCGCGCGGGCTCGGCCACCTGGAGAACTACACGCCGCAGAAATTCCGCACGGCCGCCGATGCCGAGATTCAGGACCGCGGCGCGCTGTTCTATCTGCCGATGGTGGGTGGCACCAGTGTGCACTTCACCGCCAACTACTGGCGGTTCCGCGAGATCGACTTCATTGAGCGCAGTCTGTTCGGTCCGGTAGCCGGAACCGGTATCGAGGATTGGCCCATTACCTACGCAGACCTCGAACCCTACTACACCAAGGTGGACTGGGAGGTCGGCGTCTCCGGCGGGCCGAATCACTTCGATCCGCCGCGCTCGCGACCCTATCCGATGCCGCCGATGCCCATCAAGAGCTCGGGCGTGCTGTTCAAGGAGGCGTGCGAGCGTCTGGGCTGGCACTCCGATCCGGCTCCCATGGCCATCCTGTCTGAGCCTTATGACGGCAGGCCGCCCTGCATCCACTGCGGATTCTGCATGGGCAACGGGTGTGAGGTGGACGCCAAGTCCTCCAGCCTCGTCAGCATGATTCCCAAGGCGGAGGCATCAGGCAACTGCGAAATCCGCCCGCTCTGCACGGCCTCTCGC
Source organism: Rhodothermales bacterium (assembly GCA_017643395.1). Taxonomy (NCBI): domain Bacteria; kingdom Pseudomonadati; phylum Rhodothermota; class Rhodothermia; order Rhodothermales; species Rhodothermales bacterium. The sequence goes on from JAEPNP010000002.1 coordinate 488,565, forward strand.
ATCGATACGAGCGATGCGGGGCGCGTAACCCGCGTGGTCTATTTCGATGGCGAAGGTCAGGAAGTGGCTCAGCCCTGCAAGGCCGCCGTGGTCTGCGCCAACGGGTGCGAGAGCCCGAGGCTGCTCTTGATGTCTGACTCGAATCGATTTCCCGACGGACTTGGCAACTCGGGTGGCGCCGTGGGCAAATACATCCTGGACAACGGCCAGGTGCACGTGTACGGCCAGTTCGAGGAGCCCATGAACGAGTTCAAGGGGATCCAGGTCACCCAGATCTGCTGGGATTTCTACGACACCGATCCCTCACGCGGCTTCTGGGGAGGGGGCGGCATGGATGCCCGCTTTCAGTTTGGGCCGGTCAGCTTTGCCCGGCGCGGCCTGCATCCCGATCAGCCCACGTGGGGCGCCGAGTACAAGCGTCTCGTGTCGCACTACTACAACCGCACCATCGACGTCAACGGCCACACCACGACGATCCCTCTCGAGACCAACAACGTGGTGCTGGACAGGGACAATGTGGACCGTTACGGGCGTCCGGGACTGATCGTAACCCTTAAGGATCACCCCGACGACATCGCCGTCCAGGAGTTCTTTGTCGAGCGCTGTGCGGAAATCGTCTCCGCCATGAATCCCACCCGCATGTGGAGTCGGCCGGTGGGCACACGCGGAGGTCAGGTTCACCTGCTCGGTACCTGCCGGATGGGCAACGACCCACGCACGTCTGTCGTGGACCGCTACCACCGGGTGCACGATGTGCCGAACCTCTTTGTCTGCGACGGATCGAGCTTTGTGTCTTCGGGGCGTGGCCAGCCCACCATGACGATACAGGCCCTCGCATTCCGGGCCGCCGATCACATTGCCGAGTTCGCCCGGCGGGGCGAGATCTAGCTCTCGCTCCTACACGAGGAGCGCGTCCGTGTGAACTTCGACCAGCGCCGGTCCTTTGTGGTCGAGGGCCGCCTTCAGCATTGCATCCAGCTGCCCGTCTTCCTTCACTTCGACCCCCATCGCACCGCATTGTCGCGCGAACCTGGCGAAGGACGGGTTGCTGAGCCCCGTCTTCCAGACGTCCCACGAGCCGGCGCGTTGCTCTTTTGAGATCTTGCCCAGTTCGCTGTTGTTGAGCACCACGTGGGTAATGTTCATGTGGTACTGGACCAGGGTCGTCAACTCCGCGAGGTACTGCCCCAATCCTCCGTCGCCGGAAATCGATACTACCTGCCGGCCATGCCAGGTTGTGTCCGGTTCCTGAGTGGCCGCCCAGGCACCCATCGCTGCCGGCAAGGCATATCCGATACTGCCCAGGTAACCAGACATCAGCACAGCCTGGGACGTGGCTTCGAAGTAGCGTCCAAATGAATAGGTGTTGTTTCCCACATCCACGGCAATCACCGCGTCCGGGTCAATGTGCCGGTTCAACGCCTGGAACAACGAGGCAGAACTGATGCCGTCACCGGAGTCCTCTCCGACTCGCCGTTCCTTTTCGGCCCGCCAGATTGCCCATCGTTCCCGGATTTCGTGCGACTGATCCTGCGCGGCAGGTTGCGTGAGTGCGTCGGCAAACATGCGCGCCGTGCGGCCGATCGCACCCATCAGGGGATGGTCGATGGCATGGAATCGCGCCAGGGCCAGCGGGTCGAAGTCAACCTGGATGGTCGGGATCTTGCTTGTGATTCCGGTGTGGTTCGAGAACGACGCACCGAACACGAGCAGCAGATCCGCCTCGTTCATGAAATAGCTGGCGATGGGCGTGCCAGACCGCCCCAGCACTCCGCAGCCGAGGGGATGATGGTCTGAAATCAGTCCCTTGCCCTTGAAGGTGGTCAGCACCGGGCACCGCAGCTTCTCGGCAAGCTCCGTTACTGCCTCCATGTCATACCGGGCCCCGTGTCCGACGATGATCACAGGTCGGCGGGCTGCCGCAAGGGCTTCCGCCGCCCGCTGAAACCCCTCTTCGGGCGGAGCGATATCGCGGTCTGGCAGGCGCCCATGGGGACTGCCCGCCTCGGCGGTCGGGGCGGGAATGTTTTGGACCTCATCGGGAAAAATCAGGTGCGAGACTCCCCGGTTCAGGATGGCCGTGCGCGCGGCCAGATTGACCAGCTCGGCATGCCGGGAGCCGGGCAGCACGGATTGACTCCACTGCGCCACCCCACCATAGGCTGCCTGCAGGTCCACCTCCTGAAACGCGCCCGGTCCGAGGACCTGCGTATCGACCTGGCCGGTCAGTGCAATGACGGGCGAGCGGTCTACGTGGGCATCCCAAAGTCCGGTGATGAGGTTCGTGGCACCCGGCCCTGCGATGGCGAAACAGGCGGCGGGCCGCCCCGTCAGTTTCCCGTACGCCGAGGCCGCAAAGGCCGCAGCGCCTTCGTGACGGATCCCGACAAAGCGCAGCTTTCCGGACGCCTCTTGCCTCCGGAGCGCATCGGCCAAACCGAGATTGGAATGTCCAACCATACCCCAGCACGCGGAGATGCCCCAATTGACCAGGGTCTCCGCCATGACGTCCGAAACGGTGCGCTCGTGCTCAGGCTCCGGCGGCAGTTGCACGTAGACTCCGTCCGCGCGCTCCTCGACTGGGTAGGTCTCGACCCCATCGTCAAAGCCGGGGGCCTTGCCGGAGATCGGGTCGTAGTCCCAGCCGTGCCATGGGCATCGGAGCAGGCCGTTCTCTATCGAGCCTTCTCCCAACGGCCCACCTTGATGGGGACAGCGATTGTCGAGCGCCCCGTACCGTCCGTTGAACCGGGTCATGCACAGCGTGCGCAGCCCACAACTGACGGACTTGACGCGTCCGTCTGGGAGTTCATCAGGTCCCAGTACGCGTTGCCATTCAGGTGAAGCCATGGAAGCCGCCGGTAGGTTGGCCTCGAAGCTACGCGATCCCTGGCAGAGCGTCCGGGTTGGTAAGTCTCCTCAGCGCCACTCAGCCAGGATCAGGCAGGAAGATCGGCCGTCCATGCGGGGCCGTTGGGCTTGCGCAGGCTGCCGACAAAAATCTCGTATTCGATGGCCGGGCCGTCGCACTTGAGCAAGAGCCAGCCTGTCGGCAGGTTGCCTACGATTCGACGGGCCTTTTCTTCCTCGGTGCACTCGGCCAGGAAGACCGGCGCATGCTGGATGACAGGTACTGGCTCCGGGTTCTCCCAGGCCAGATTCAGGGTTGCTTCTCGGGTAGCGGTAGCGGACATGACACACTTGGTAACTCGCGTGTTGACCATGCCCGCGTAGATATGGTCGAGAAACTTCGTGCAACGCCTGGGGCGCGTACGCGGGCCAGACAAGGCCTGTCTGACCGGGCACGAAGTGGTTATCGGATTTCGGGAGACCCGATTTAAGTGCTTGTGGAAAACTCCCGGTTCGGCTGGTTCTCGGTGCAGGCACACCCCAACCGCGTCCGGACCCCGCGATGTTCGCGTTCCGGCAGGCTCGTCCGCGGGGTCCGGACGTTCGGTCAGGCAGCTCTGCGCTGCGAGCCGGTCTTGACGAGTCTCAGGGGCGTGGGTTCGGTTCCCTGGTAAACTGCGTAGACGACCTGCTCACCGCTTCGTCTCTCCCGCACAAAGCCGGAGTCGAGCAGCCGCAGAATGTGATCTGCGTGCCGCCGACTTCGACATTCCAGAACGAGTTCCGGGTGGCTGGTGACGATGGTAGCCGGCACCGGGTTGTTCCAGACCAGCCGCAGGGGCGGCGGGCCGGAACTGTGGTGGGTCTTGGATCGCTTCTCCGGACGGAGTATTGCCGCTTCAGTCATCGCTCACCTCTAGGCTGCCAGCCGCACGGGGTGCAGCTGTATGCGAGGAGTCTTCTGGGCACCTACGAAGACCTGAAACATCAGGCGATCGCCGCGTCGCTTTTCCACCATCCATCCGGTGGGAAGTGATTCGAGAATGCGCATGGCTTTCGAGCGATGCCGGCACTCGGCCAGCAGGATGCGCTCATAGTGGTCTACATAGGAGGGCTCGGGATTCTCCCAGGCCAGGGTCAGGTGTGAAGTGGGTGCTTCGTTGGGGAGGTTCTCTGCAAGTACGGGCATTTCACATGGGGGATGTGATTTCGGCCATGCCCGCGTAGATATGGCCTTTATGTAGCGTGCAACGACCCCGGAGGGTCGCGTACGCGGGCCAGACACGGTAAAGTGCCAGACCGGGCACGCAATGATGTATATCGTTTACATTTACACATCCTTAAGCCCTTATCTGCAATATTTTGACAGGTGGTCGGTTTACCGACTCGCTGTCTGGGCCAGGCGGTCGTAGTCGTCGACGAGCGCGAGGAAGTCCGACCGGTATCCCCGGTGATCCTGTCCCTTGCCCATCCTGGCCAGCCGCCGGACCTGCTCCAGGCTGGCGGCGCCTTTGTATTCCGAGTCCCGCAGGATCATGCCGAACGCGGCGACGGCTGCCGAAAAGGCAAAATCTGCGGTGACCGCCGTGCCGCGATCCGGCTCCTGCAGCGCATGCACAATGCGCTCACTCGACTCCGAATCAGGAGCCTTGTACCGCAACTTCAGCGTCAGCAGCTCCCCGGAGGTGGCAGCGAGGGTCCTCCCCGGTGCCTGATAGCGCAACTCATCCACCGCTCTGGCTGCGCTCGATTCAACGCCCACCGGCACAAGTTCGTAAAGCGCCGTGACGGTGTGCCCAGCGCCCAGTTCTCCTGCATCTTTCGTGTCGTCGTTGAAGTCGGCGTCGGCCAGCAGCCGATTTTCGTACCCTATCAGCCGGTAGGCCTGGATGTGCGCGGGATTGAACTCGATCTGCAGCTTGACGTCCTTGGCGATGGTGTGCAGGGTGCCGCCGAGTTCGCTCACCAACACCTTGCGCGCCTCCAGCTCCGAGTCGATGTAGTAGTAGTTGCCGTTCCCGTGGTCGGCAAGCTGCTCCATCTTGTTGTCCTTCAGGTTGCCCGTGCCGAATCCGAGCACCGTGAGATAGGTGCCCTGGCGGCGGCGGTCCTCGATCAGCCGAACCAGTTCGGCGTCGCTTGACACACCGACGTTGAAGTCGCCGTCGGTGGCCAGGATTACCCGGTTGATCCCGCCGGCGATGTGGTTGCGGCGGGCCGTGTCGTACGCCAGTTGGATCCCTGCCGCCCCTGCCGTCGATCCTCCGGCCTGAAGCTGGTCCAGTGCCTTCAGAATCGTCTCCGCATTATCTCCGGAAGTAGGCGGCAGTACCATGCCGGCCGCGCCGGCGTAGACCACGATCGACACGCGATCATTCTCTCCAAGCTCCGCGGTCAGCATGCGGAAGGCCTTCTTCAGCAGGGGCAGCTTGCTCTGCTGATTCATCGAGCCGGATACATCCAGCAGGAAGACAAGATTGCTCGCGGGGCGTCCCACAAGGTCGATTGGCGCTCCCTTCAGGCCGACGTGCAGCAGCTGGTGCTCCGCGTTCCATGGCGCCGGCCCCACCTCCATGACGGTCGAAAATGGCTTGCCCGCCTCTGGGTTCGGATAGTCGTAAGAGAAGTAGTTGATCATCTCCTCGATGCGCACTGCGTCCCTGGGCGGCGCGATGCCGTCTCGGATGAATCGGCGCACATTGCTGTATGAGGCCGCATCCACGTCAATCGAGAACGTGGAGAGCGGATCATCCGTCACGTTGAGAAAGCCGTTCTCCCGGATACGCGTGTAGTCCTCGGTGCTGAAATCCGGGTCCCATCCCGCACGCAAGGGCGGGCGGGCAATCTGCTGCGTAGCCTGGATGGCCATGGCGTGACCCGCCTTGACCGCCCTCTCGTAGTTGACCACGATTTCGTCCAACTGCAGACCGGTCGCGATGTCCTCCCTCTCATCCGGAGCGTTGGCCTCGGGTACCGGGACCTCGACAGTCGCCTCCGGCTCCTCTTCCGGGGCCGCTTCCTGTGCGCTCCGGGGCGCCGCGCATCCGATAAACAGAATTCCGGCAAGCAGGCCGGCCGACAGTGGTCGGAGAATCGTCTTCATAGTCGTCTGAGTCTGTGTGGAGGACCCTCAATTATGAAGACACAACGAAGCGGCGGGAGTTGTTATTGCTTGCCGTACGGGCCCGTGCCAAGGCCGGACTACCGGTTTTGGCGCCCGAACTCCCGCGCCTCAGCCGCCGAAGACTGCCCTGACCAGTGTAGGCAACGTCTCGCCGCTAGGCCCGAGAACGACCTCTTGCATGGCGTGGGCGATGGCCGAGTGCTCGACGTTCAGCTCCACCGTGTAGGCGCCGGCATCTGCCGCTGCCAACGGGAGGCCTGCGGCGGGGTACACCACCGCACTTGTGCCGATCGACAGGAACACCTCCGCGCGGACGGCCGCCTGATGGGCGGCCTCAAACACCCCGTCCGGCAACATCTCCCCGAACCAGACCACGTCGGGGCGGATCAGGCCGCCACAACCACATCGCCCGCCATCAGCTGCGGGCCTGCGACAGTCCAGACAATAGTTGCGCGTCAGGTTGCCGTGGAGTTCCAGCACCTTTGTCGAGCCCGCTTCCGTGTGCAGATTGTCCACGTTTTGCGTGACGAGCGTGAACTCCGCGATTCGGCCCTCGAGCTCGACCAGGGCCAGGTGCCCGGGATTCGGCGCAGCGTTCTGCACGATCTCACGCCGGTGCGCATACCAGTCCTGCACCAGCTCCGGGTTGGCCAGGAAGGCATCCATGCTGGCCAGCTCCTCTGGTTTGAAGCGTGCCCATAGGCCGTCCGGGTCGCGAAATGTCGGAACGCCACTCTCGGCGCTCATGCCCGCACCGGTGAGCACCGCCACCCGGCGGGCGTTGCGGAGGCGGGCGATGAGGTCTGCGCTGAACATGGGCCCCGAATCTAGCCCACGAACCGCTTGGTGACGCACGTGTCTAAGCGGCCCTCCATGGCCGAATTGCTGACCATATCACCCGCCGGACTGTACTGCGAGGCCGGCGACTTTCACATCGACCCCTGGAAGCCGGTTGCGCGCGCCGTGATCACGCACGGACACTCGGACCATGCTCGACCCGGGTCGGCGGCATACCTGACTGCAGAGCGCGGTGTAGCCATCGTCGAGGCGCGTACCGGGGGAGCCGTTGAGGGCATCGCCTACGGGGAGTCGCAGCGGATGGGCAACGTGACACTCAGCCTGCATCCTGCCGGGCATATTCTGGGATCGGCCGTGGTGCGTGTCGAACGCGACGGCGAGGTCTGGGTGGTGACCGGAGACTACAAAGCCGACCCGGATCCGACGTGCGCACAATTTGAACCGGTGCGCTGCCATACTCTGATCACCGAGTGCACATTTGGGTTGCCGATCTACCGCTGGCCGGATGCGTCCGAGGTGTTCGCGCAGATGAACGCATGGTGGCGCGCCGCGGCGGCGGAGGGCAAGACCGCCGTGGTGTTTTCATACGCCCTGGGCAAGGCGCAGCGTGTGCTGGCGGGCGTGGATGCTTCCATCGGCCCGATCCGGACCCACGGGGCGGTCGAGGCCATGAATGATCGGTACCGGTCGGCAGGAGTGGCCCTGCCACCGACGTCGCCGGTCATGAGCGGCCGGGTAGAGCCGGGCTCGCTTGTGATTGCGCCGCCAAGTGCCGGACGATCGCCCTGGATGCGCCGCCTCGGCGACACAACTACCGCGTTTGCCTCGGGCTGGATGATGGTGCGCGGTCGGCGCAGACAGCGAAGCGTGGACCGGGGGTTCGTACTGAGCGATCATGTGGACTGGCCCCAGCTACTGGATGCGGTGGCTGAGTCCGGTGCGGAGCGCGTCCTTCCGACGCACGGCAACACCGAGGTTGTCGCGCGCTGGTTTCGGGAGCAGGGGCTGGAATCGCAGCCCCTGCCGACGCGATTCAGCGCCACGCCGGAGGACGACGAGGAGTGAAGCGATTCGCCGAGCTGTACGCCGCCCTGGACGCCACCACGAAGACGAACGAGAAGGTGGCGGCCATCCGTGCATACTTCGAAGTAGCGCCGCCGGAGGACGCCGCCTGGGCCGTGTATTTCCTGTCGGGAAAACGGCCAAAACGACTTGTGCGCAGCCGCGACCTGCGCGCCTGGGCCACCGAAGCCGCAGGGATTCCCGATTGGCTGTTCGCGGAGTCGTACAGCGCGGTGGGTGACTTCGCGGAGACGGTGGCCCTCCTCCTGCCCGCCGAGGGCCAGGGCGACTCTCCTGCGTTGCATCGGATGATGTCCGAGCGCATCCTTCCGCTGCGCAACATGCTGGAGGATCAGCAGAAGACGGCGCTCATGGTGCTATGGGCATCGCTGGGCCGGACCGAGCGTTTTGTCTTCAACAAACTCATCACCGGTGGCTTCCGGGTGGGAGTTTCGCGCAAGCTCATGGTGCGAGGGTTGGCCGAGGCATCCGGGATTCCGGCCGAGGTGCTGCTCCACCGGCTCATGGGCCACTGGGAGCCGACCGCGGAGTTCTTCAACCGGCTGGTGGACCACAATACGGATGATGCGTCTGTAAGCAGGCCATACCCGTTTTGCCTGGCACACGCTCTGGAGAAGCCGGTGGAAGAGCTAGGGGCGGTGACTGTCTGGCAGGCTGAATGGAAATGGGACGGGATCCGGGCCCAGGTTGTCGTTCGTGGCGGACAGGTATACATCTGGTCACGTGGGGGCGAGCTGATCACGGACGCCTATCCCGAGGTGGTCGAGGCGGCGTTCCGGCTACCGGAAGGCACCGTGCTGGACGGCGAACTCCTGGCCTGGAATAACGGCGTGCTGCCGTTTGACCAGATGCAGCGGCGAATAGGCCGCAAGAAGGTCGGCCCGAAGCTGCGCAAAGAGGTGCCGGTCGTGCTGTTGGCATACGACCTGCTGGAGGCAGACGGCGAGGATCTCCGTGCGGTGGCTTTGAGTGACCGCCGCGCACGGTTGGAGGCGCTGCTGGGCGTCTGGCCGGATCCTCACCTTTCCACTTCCGATGTGGTTCGGGGGCAGGACTGGTCCGACCTGGCCGCGTTTCGCGCCGAAAGCCGGGACCGTGGCGTCGAGGGACTGATGCTCAAACGCCTGGATGGCCCCTACGCAGCCGGACGCCCCACCGGCCTGTGGTGGAAATGGAAAATTGCTCCACGCACCGTGGACGCCGTGCTCATATATGCTCAGCCCGGCCACGGAAAACGCAGCGGCCTCTACACCGACTACACCTTTGCAGTGCGAGACGGTGACGCCCTTGTGCCTTTTGCCAAGGCTTACTCCGGGCTCTCGAATGAGGAAATCCGGGAGGTCGATCGCTTCGTGCGCCGCAACACGGTGGAGCGATTCGGCCCGGTCCGCAGCGTGAAGCCGGAACTGGTGTTCGAGATTGCTTTCGAGGGTATCTGGCGCTCGAAACGGCACAAGTCGGGCATCGCGGTGCGATTTCCGCGCATGGCACGCTGGCGACGGGATCTGGGCCCTGCGGATGCCGATTCGTTGGCCGATCTGGAATCGATGTTGGGCAACGCGCATGCATAGTCCGGTCCGGCCCCTCGGCTACTATTTGCGCATGATGCTTGTCGCGTATGCGGTCTGGGCTGCCCTGTTTATCGGAATAGGGATCCTGACGGCGGATCTACCGGGCTACGACCTCCGCATCGGCCTCGACCACGCGATTCCGCTCTGGGAGTGGACGGTGTGGATCTACAGCTTCTGCTACATCATCCCCGTGTTTGCCGTGCTCGCCGTGCAGGACGGACATCGTCTGAACAGGCTACTGGTAGCCGTCTTCGTCTCGACCCTGTCGGCGGCCGTGGTCTACGCGGCGGTGCCGGTCATCTACCCGTATCCCGAGATCGCGGACACCGTGTCGGGCCGATTCCTGGCCTGGCAGGTGGCGCTGGACTTTGAGCCAGGCGGCAACAAGTTGCCCAGCCTGCACGTCGCCAACGCGTTCCTGGTGTGGCTGGCCGTGCGATCCCGCGGCCGCGCGTGGTCCTGGGCGCTCCTGGCCGCGGCCGTGATTATTTCGGCCTCTACACTGACTACCAAGCGGCATCTGGTGGGCGATGTGGTCCTGGGCACGGCCTGGGCCTTCTGGGCCTGGTGGGCGTCGGGCATTCTGCACCGCCGGTGGTTTGATCGTGGGGTACCGGGGCGCGAGAGTTTGCTGAAGCGGGTCGGTATGCTGCGTTCGTGATGTCCCGCCGGTCGGTCATATCGCTGCTCGGCGTCCTGATCCTGGTGGCACTGTACCTCGTTCAGGTTTCCTCCGGGCCGGGCGACATCGAGACGGCGTTTGAGGCTGGACAGTCCGATGTGTGGCTTTCCGGCGAGGGCACGGTCGTGCGGACCCTGCCCGACGACAACGAAGGATCGCGCCACCAGCGCTTCATCGTGGAGTTGGCCTCTGGTCACACGGTGCTCGTTTCCCACAACATCGATCTGGCTCCCCGCCTGGACGGGCTCGAGGTCGGAGACCTTGTGTCCTTCCACGGCGAATACGAATGGAACGACCGCGGTGGGGTCATTCACTGGACACACCACGACCCCGACGGGCGACGCATGGGTGGCTGGGTCGAGTTTGAGGGACAGCAGTACCGGTAGGTCCGGCGTGAATCGAAATCCGGGCATCTCCGTAGACGGCTCGACCACACACTCCTCCCTCCCGTCATGTCCGACTCCCGCCGCTACAGCGAAGAGGCCATCGCCGAAATATTCCGCCAGGCCGCCGAAGCGCAGGCCGATGCGCGGAATCGTGCGGGCGCACCCGACGGGCTCACGCTGGAGGAGATCCAGGAGATTGGCGCTGAAGCAGGCCTTTCACCAGAGTTCGTGCGCAAGGCGGCCGAGCGGCTGCACACCCAGGTCCGGACAGACCCCGCTCCTTCCTTGTTTGGCCTCGACATCGGCGTGGCCCGTAGCGTCGATCTGCCCGGGCGCGTGACCGAGGCCCAGTGGCACGACCTCGTTGGAGACCTCCGGCACACATTCCGCGCAAAAGGCAAGGTCCACGAACACGGCGCGTTCAAGGAGTGGTCGAACGGTAACCTGCATGTGATGCTCGAGCCGAACGGCGACAAACATCGCCTTCGCATGCGAACCATGAAGCAGACGTCCCGTGACCTCATGTTCGGCGGGGTGACGGTGGGTACCATGGGCCTGCTCTTCATGCTCTTCATTTTGACCGTGCGGGGTGCTGCCGATCCTGATGCCCTTGTTACGGCTCCGCTCTTCATCGGGGGCATCATCATGGCCGCCATTGGCTACCTGCAGCTTCCTCGCTGGTCTGAGACGCGTAGCCTCCAGATGGAGGACATCGCTCGGCGGGCGGTGGAGCGCATGCAGGATCACGCTGAACAGGCGGCGAATCGGGAGGCATTGCCGGCGGCTGAGGCCGACGCCGAGCCCCTGCTGGAGATGGAGGATGCGGAGACTGAGCCGGCGATGGAGCCGAGGAGGCTTGGACGGGAGCGGTCGTAGGGAGTCGCGGATTTGTTAACGCGATGTGAGAGGACGTGCCGGGATGGGTGAATGCAACCTGGGCGGGGATACACTGTTACGAAAGCTCAGCCTTGTCCCTCTGTTAGGAAGGGAATGACCATGACACCGACCACGATCTCTCTCCTGCAGCGGGTCCTGAGCCTGAGCGACCGCGATCGAGCCATCTTCGCCGATATGCTCGTCCAGAGTCTTTCGGGCTTGGAGCCGGCCAAGGTCGAAGATGCATGGTTGGCGGAGGCCGTGCGCCGGGCCGAGGCAATTGACCGTGGCGAAGAGACCACCGTTCCCTGGGAAGAAGTGAGGGAACGGCTACATGCACAAATCAGGGACTCCGGAGCTTAGACTCTCCCGGCAGGCTGAGCGCGACCTGAATTCAGCTACCGCATGGTACCTGGCAGACTCACGGTCGGCCGCTGCCAGCTTTGTTGAGCAGGTCGAGCAGGCTTTCAGGCTAATCCTGGAGTTCCCCAACGTTGGAGTGCCCTTGGCGACCGGTTACCGGAGAAGCAATCTCCAGGCATTCCCGTACGCCGTCATCTACCGGGTTACCTCTGATGCGGTCGAGGTTCTGGCCGTCGCCCATCACCGTCGGATGCCGGGATACTGGAGAGGACCCGAACCGGAACCATAGAGGTCATGCTAGTCCCGCTCGCGTCCTTCCCTCACAAGCTCCACAATCTCCTCTCGCGTTAGGCCCGCGTCGATCGCAGGGACGTCCAATGGAGAACACTCGCTGACAACCGGGCGAAGGGAGAACTCGGTACCGTCTCGTCTCTTGATCCGGATCTCTCCGTCTTCGGAGGCCTGATCGAGGACCGAGGCCAGCTGCTGGCGCGCTTCTGAGTACGTGTACACTCTCATTTTAGACCTCTAGGAGTGAGATTCCCAGTTCGGCGGCTACTTCACGTTGCCTGCCATCCAGCGTCAGGAGTGGCGCCCTGTACTGCCGCGCGCACTGAAGGACGTAGGCATCGTATGCGTAGATCCTTGCGCGGACTGCCAGTTTAAGCGCCTCTCCGTGATCAATGTCCGGGGTCCGGATTGCGATCGTCTCGAAGATGGCCAGCGCTTTGGAGACCTGCCGGGCTGAGAGGCGGCCCCTCTTCAGCGCTGCTGACAACGCATTTCCAATCTCGAACGGGTTTCTACCTCTGACCCTGTGAGGACCTTCGCATAACCCCGGCCGAGTAGTGCACGCGGAACCGTAGCTACACGCGGCGCATTGTTGCTACGTCCGTTACACAACCAGCCTTTGGCCCCTCTAGAGATGAAAAAGGAAGACCAGGTCTGGTTTGGTATGCGTCTGACGCCCGAAGAAAAATCGCGGATCAAGCGGCTCGCCCTGCTGCAGGGAATCTCGGCGAAGGCCGCGTTGCTGGACCTCGTCGATCGCGAACTCGAACGGATCGATGGGCAGAAAGGCACATTCTTCGAAGGGATCGAGGACCTCATCGGGTCGGTCGAAGGGCCGGGCGACCTCTCCACGAACCCGAAATACATGGAAGGCTACGGGGAGGATATTGACCCTTATTGATGCCGGTCCACTTGTCGCGCTTCTCGACCACAGGGATCAGCGCCACACCTGGGCCAAACACACCTTGCGCTCGCTTCAAGCGCCCTTGCTCACTTGCGAGTCCGTGATCTCGGAGTCCCATTTCCTCCTACGAGCACGAACCCATGACGGCTGTGAGCGCCTGAACGCTCTGCTGGAACGGGGCAAGATTGAGGTCCGATTCTCCTTTGCGGATCACCGGGCGGTGGTGCTCAATCTCATGGCTCGCTACAGCGACGCGCCGATGTCATTCGCGGACGCCTGCCTTGTCCGGATGGCCGAACTCGCTCCGTCCCGAATCATCACCATGGACCGTGGCTTCGAGCGCTTCCGAACGAGTGATGGCCGGCGACTCCAGCTCATGACGCCCTGACCCCCTACCGCCGCACCGGCCGAAACTTCTGTACCCTCTTGTACTGATCCACCTCGGTCGTGTACACGTTCCCGTGCGCGTCCATCGCCAGGTTGTGCAACCAGCCGAACTGTCCGGCCTGCCGGCCGCCGCGACCAAAAGACCCGACCACCTCCAGGCTCGAGCGCAGCAGCACCCACACGGTTTGATTGGTGCCATCCGGCACGTAGAGATAGGTCTGGTCGGCATCGCGTGAGAGCTCGATGTCCCAGACACTGCCCATCGCCCGGGTATTGGGGGCCACGAAGCCTTCTTGCAGGAACTCTCCGTCCTTGGTGAACACCTGGACGCGGTTGTTCACGCGGTCGGCCACGTACACCTTGCCGTCGTCCGCAATGCGCACACCGTGCACGGGGCTGCGGAAGGACTCCTGGTCCTGTCCGGGCTCCCAAGCGGGCAGATCATCATCGTGGGGCTCCGCGCCATACGCTCCCCAGTGACGCTTGTAGGCGCCGGTCTCTGCATCGAACACCACGATACGACGATTCCCGTAGCCGTCGGCGATGTACGCCTCGCCGCCAACGACCGCGATGTCCGCGGGCTGACCGAGCAGGGTCTGGCTGTCGGAGCCTCCGGTCTCGCCCCACTCCCCGATCTGGAGCAGCTTCTTCCCATCCGGCGTGAACTTCATCACCACCTGGTCACCGCCACCGTTGGAGCCGATCCAGATGTTGCCGTCCGGATCCACGACCAGCCCGTGCTCAGAGCGGGGCCACCGCATTCCGGAATCCGGTCCGCCCCAGGCACGGAGCACATCGCCCTCCGGAGAGAACTGAATCACAGACGGTGCTGGCCGACAGCACGACGAAATCGGCGGATCCTGAACCAGTCCGGCCTCCCGCGCAGAAAGCGTCAGCGGCCGCTGCAGCACCCAGATGTTGCCGTCGGCATCGACATCCACGCCCGATGCCTGCCCCAGAATCCAGTTGTTGGGCAGCGGCTTGGGCCACGAAGCATCCACCTCAAAGGAGGTCGGCGCCTGGATGACGGAAGGCGCTGCATGGTGCGCCACGTCCATCATGTTGACGATCGTGTTCGTGAGCGTGCCGAGGTGCTCGATCTCCACATCGATCTCGTCACCGTGCTCCATCACACGGCGCGCACCCTGCACGCGACCGACCGTGCCTGTAAAGATCAGGTCCCCGGGCTGCAGGGTCATGTACCGGCTGATGTAGGAAATCAGGTTCGGCACGCCGTTGGCCAACTCAGTCGTGCGTCCGGTCTGGACAACCTCTCCGTTCAGTCGCACCTCCACACCCAGGTCCAGGTAATTCACGCCCGTCACAATCGCCGGGCCGATGGGCGCCCAGGAGTCGGTGCCCTTTGAAATAAGTCGCGTCGGGTGGTCCAGTCCCGCGCGCTCGCCATACCACGTGTTCTCGCTGAAATCATTGCCCACCGTCACGCCGAAGATGTGGTCCATGGCGTCGGCCTCCGGGATGTGTCGCCCGCCCTTGCCGATCACGAGCACCAGCTCGCCCTCGTAGTTCAGGTTACCGGCCTCCTCGGGCAGCTCAACCGCATCACCCGGACCCCGCAGACTGGTCGGCATCTTGGCGAACCAACGCGGATTCGGCACCGGACCCGTGCGTCCCGCTCCGCGCGTATTGACCGCCACGCCGATCACTTTCGGCACCTGGGCAGGATCGATCGGACTCAGCAGCTTGACCGCCGACACCGGGAAGGTGCGCCCAGTGCGCGTGCCCGGCTCCAGCACGTTGTACCCGGCATGCTCGTACACGGTCTCGCCTACCAGCTCCCCGTACGCGAGCGTCTCTCCGGCCTGGAATCGCACATAATGACGGGCATCCTGCGCTTGAGTGGGCAGCACCAGGACCAAAAGTAGCAGAATCGCAGGGAGGGACTTCATCGGGCGATGGGGTCTTGAGTGGGTGTCGGCTATTCGGGGAGGGCGAGTGCGACAATGCGCGCCGTCACATCCGGCGCGTCTGCCACGGACAGCAGGATGTACTGGCGCCCGTTGTGCATGTAGCTCATGGGCGCCGTGTTCGTTGTGGCCGGGATGGAGAGCCGTGCCACCTCCTCTCCTGTCGCCTTGTCGAGTGCATGGAGGACCGGGTCTCCGGAGCGACCCTCGCCGTAATACAGCAGCGACTTCGTCACCAACACATTGGCGTGACTACGTTTGCCGGTAACCGGGAGATCGACGCCCTGTAGAGCAGGGTGGTCTTTGACGGATTGAGGCGTATCGCCATTCGGGATACTCCAGGCCAGCGTGCCGTCATTCAGGTTCAGCGCGACAATCGAGCCCCACGGCGGCCTGAGCAGAGGCAGGCCCTGCGGCCCGCGGATGCCGCCCGGGCCCAGTGAGACGTAGGCCGACTCGGAAGGCCCGCGGATGGTGCGCTCCCGGCCCGGGATCAGCGCAATCACACTGTGACCGCGCTCAGTAGCGACGTAGAGCATGCCTGTCTCGGGATCAACGGCCGAGCCGCCAGGGATGTTTGCGCCCCCGTTGGCGCCCGGCACGACAAACGTGCCGCTGGTCCCGTCTTCGTGATCCGCCAGCGACGGAGGCGTGTACAGCGGACCCATGCGATAGCGGGAGGCCAGTTCGCGGGCCTGCTCCTTGATCTCCGGCGTGAAGTCGATGAGGTCGTCATCGGTGATACCCTGCAGCTCAAACGCTGGCGGCTTCGTCGGGAAGGGCTGCGTAGGCGACGCCACCTCACCCGGCGCATCGGAAGCGGGCACGGGGCGCTCTTCCATCGGCCAGACCGGTTCGCCCGTTTCGCGATTCAGCACGTAGGCAAATCCCTGTTTGGTGGTCTGGACGACGATGGGCACCACGGCCCCATCGACCGTGACATCCATCAATTTGGGCGCATTCGGCGTGTCGTAGTTCCAGACGTCGTGATGCACCATCTGGAAGTGCCAGCGGCGCTCACCCGTCTCGACATCCAGGGCGATGAGGCTGGTTCCGTACAGGTTTTGTCCCAGCCGCTCGCCGCCGTAGTAGTCGTTGGTGGGCGTGTCGGTCGGGATGTAGACGAGTCCGAGCTCGGAATCAGCGCTGAGCGGGGCCCAGGCCGAGACGTTGCCGGTGTAGCGCCAGGAGTCGCCCTCCCAGGTGTCGTTGCCGAACTCACCTTCCTGTGGCACCACGTTGAAGCGCCACTTCATCATGCCTGTGCGTGCATCGTACCCGCGGATGTGTCCCGGCACGTTCTCCTTCCGGTCCGGGTAGTAGCCGCGGTCGTGTGAGTTACCGACCACGATCACCCCGTTGACCACGATCGGCGGACTGGATGAGGTGATGTCGCCGGAGTCCAGGATTCCGCGGTCCGCATCGACCGGATAGTCCCCCATGCCCAGGTGCAGATCCACCATGCCGTTCATGCCGAAGTGCGGCACGGGCTGCCCCGTCACGGCGTCCAGCGCCACCATGTAGTAGCCGGCCGTGATCAGGTAGATCGTGTCCCGGCCATCCACCGTGGCAAAGGCCACGCCCTTGCCGTAATTCTTGCGGGTCGAGGCCTCCCAGCGTGGATTCTCCCGCATGCGCCACATCCAGAGCGTTTCACCGGTTTCCGGATCCAGGCAAACCACCGTTCGGCGCTCTCCTGCGACGGTGTAGAGTTTGCCGTTGGCGTAAATGGGGGTGGCGCGATAAATGTATTGGGTGTTCGGCCCAAAATTGTTGGCGTGCCATGTCCAGGCCACTTCCAGGTCAAGGAAGTTGTCCGCGTCGATCTGGTCCAGCGGGGCATACCGCGTGGATCCTTCGTCAGCGCCCCAGTGCGTCCACTCCACCGCCTGGGCCTGGGCCCCGGCGACCATGGTGACGCACATTGCAATAACGGAAGTAAGCCGGGTCATGGCAGGCCTCCGGTCGAGTCGGGTTGAGGGGATTCGATGAGCACGAGCTTGAGTCGGCGGGTCGATGCGGGAAGCGCCTCGGCGCCCTCCGGAAGCCCGTTCAATCGGAGCAGGAACGCGATGACCGCGGCATATTCACTGCCCTTCAGGCTGCCCGGCGAGTCTTCCGGCATCGTGTTTCGGATATCGCGAAAGAGCGCATCGGCCGTTTGCCCGGACCACGACTCCAGGAAGGTCTCCTGAAAGTCGGCGGGCTGGTGGCACTCCCCGCATCGCACCTCAAAAAGCTCGAGGCCACGATCGGCCTGTTCGGTCGTGAATACGCCGGTACGTGTGGAAACCGGCTGGGGATCTTCGTCCTGCGCGCGAGAGGGAGTCGCCAGCAGGAGCGCCGCGGCCGCAAAGGCCGCCAAACGGAGGGAAGGGCGCAAACGTCTTCAGGGGTTGGCTGCCCAAATGTAGACGGAGCGCGGGATCGAGAACAGAGGGGAGCCGAGACGTGGGGTGTTGCGTAGTGATTAGCACCGTCCTCTATAAGGTGCTGGCAAGATGAACAACTCTACCGAACGGTTCGTGACGGACAATCAGGGAAATCGTGTCGCGGTGTTAATCGCGATGGATCGCTACACCGAGCTACTGGAGGCGTTCGAAGAACTCGCAGACATCAGGGCCTACGATCAGGCCAAGTCCTCTGGAGACGATGCCATCCCGTTTGAGGAGGCCGTCAGGGAGATCGAGTCGACGTCATCCGGGTTGTGACAGTCGTGGACTTGGGACATCGTAGAGAGATCTATCGGTAGCAAATGAAACGCACAGCCCTGGTCACCGGCGCAAACCGCGGCATTGGCTTTGAACTCTGCCGCCAACTCCGCGACGTCGGCCACAAGGTCTGGCTCAGCGCCCGCAACCCGGAGGCCGGTATGGCCGCAGCTGACGAGCTTGGCGTTCAGTTCGTGCGCCTTGACCTCGCGGACCCGGGGAGCATCCGGGAAGCACGCTCGGTGGTCGGCCCCGTGGACATCCTGATCAACAACGGGGCGATCCTCGAGAGTGGCGACCTGCTCTCGGTCACCGGCGATGCCATCGAGCGCTCGGTGCGCATCAACCTTGAGGGCGCAATCCACTGCATCCGCGCATGGGCCCCTGATATGGTGTCGCAGGGCTGGGGGCGCATTGTCAATGTTTCCAGCGGCTGGGGATCGTTCGACGATGGACTCGGCGGACCGATGGCCTATTCGGTGACCAAGGCAGCTCTGAACGCCCTGACGGTCAGCGCCGCACGCACGCTCCCACCCGAGGTCAAATGCAATGCCATCTGCCCCGGCTGGGTACAGACCGACATGGGGGGCGCGGGCGCGTCCCGGACAGTCGAGCGTGGTGCTGCAAGCGTGCTGTGGGGTGCTACCCTACCGGATTTCGGGCCCACCGGCGGATTCTTCCGGGACGGCCGGCGGATTGCGTGGTGATCACCCCCCGCTCCGATACCGGATCGCGGTCCACCCAGCCAGCGCAAGCGTAAGCACGGACAGTCCGGTCACGGTCGTTACAAAGGAGACCTTCAAGCCTCCGGCAAGCATGGCCGGGCTGACCCCGCCCATCGCCTCGATGGCATCCAGCGCAGAAATCAGGCCCAGCGTCTGCCCAAGAATTCCCCACACCGCGGCGAACACGCCCACGTGCAGGAGTAGCGCGGTCCGGCGGGCGTCGGGCTTTACGAACCCGGCGATGATGAGGCCGATTACCGCCAGTAGGAGGAGCGTGAGCGGCACCATGAACATGGGTCCGCCGGTGTTGATGAGTTCGAACATGGGAGTCGCGTAGTGTGATGACCCCAACCTAGCACGACGCCCCTGAAATCGGATGGCCAGGCGGGCGTCATCCACCGACGCCCACCCGTAGTTCATCGATTCAGGCCACTGAGGGACGTCCGCAGCCCTAGTTTGCGGTCATGAAACGGGCGATGGGCTGGGCCGCATTCTGGGCGCTCGCAGCCACCTTCTACATTCAGTATTTCGGGCGCGAGGGTGCCGATGTCTTTCGCATCGCACTCCCTCTCCTGGCAGTAGCCTTTGCTACCGAGCTCACCATCGGCGGCGTGCTGCTGCCCCGCTACCTGCTGCGCGGCCATCGCACCGAGTTTCTGGTGTACACCTGCTACACCGTGGTTCTGAGCTTCTGGCTTGTGCTGGGTCTCGTGGTCGGCGAGTTCATGGTTGCCGGCTACCGGATCGACGCCATGAGTCCTGCCGCACTGGACCGTACCGGGCTGCTCATGGGCGTGTACGTCGTCGTGGCGGTCGCTCTCTGCATTCGCCTGATCGGCCACTGGGACGGACTGCAGGCTGAACTGGCGGGCTCGCAACGGGCGGCCAAGCCGCTCGAGATTCAGGTGGACCGCCGGACCGTGCGGCTGGCGCCGGAGCGCATCGCCTGGCTGGAGAGCGCGGGTGACTACGTGCTGGTCAATACGGACGACGGCCAGCACATGACCAAGGCCCGGCTTGGACAACTGGCGGCCCGGCTCGAAGACGCAGGCTTTCTGCGCGTGCACCGCTCGTTTGTCGTGCGTCGGGACGCGGTGGATGTGGTCTCGGCTACCGAACTGCAGATCAGGGGAACGACCATACCGGTGTCACGCACCTACCGGGAGGCGGTCAGAGAGGCACTGGGTTCCTAGCGTGTCCGGGGGTGCCCGGCGTGGCGAGGGGTGCCTGCCTGAGCAGGCTGCCCGGCATCGCGCGGGGTGCCCCCGTCTCGCTCACGCGACAAGCAGCCGGATCCTGCGCTCCACGAGCGACTCTAGCAACGGCAGGGCCTGTCGCTCGGTGTCCCACTGCTCCACCGACGCATCGCCGGCCGCCGTGATGACGAGCGTGATGCCTCTCGACCCCCAGTCTGCTACCTCGACATTGGTGACGTTTCCGTTGCGCCCCCGCTCCAGGTACTCTGCCACCCGCAGAAAGGCGGCGAGCCAGCGCAGCGTCACCCGGTCCTCGTTGGTGAGCAGCCTCCGGAAAACCCCCGGTGTTGGCGTTCCCTTCCGGTGATAGCGCGTCAGGAGCGCAATGATCGCCGTCTGCCGCGCCGTGAAGCCCGGCAGGCCGTTCATCACCACCAGCGACTGTGAATGATGGTGATGATCGTGATAGCCGAGAACGGTGCCGACATCATGCAGCACGGCGGCGGCCTGCAGCAGTTCGCGCTCCTCCGGGCCGAGGCCGGCTTCCGCATGGAAGTCCTCAAAAAGCTGCAATGCCAGGTGGGCCACCCGGTCGGCGTGGTCCCGGCGCACCTTGTAGCGGCGTGCCAGGCTGTTCACCGAGAAACTGCGCAACCCCGGGCCGGTCGGCGGGGTCCCCGCAAAGAAGTGCTCCAGGAGTAGCCCCTCCCGAAGCCCATTGACGCTCGTGTGGCAGACTTCCGTCTCCAGGAGCATCATCAGCTCCTGCAGCACGATCGCGCCGGCGGGGAGAATGTCGGCCCGATCCGGATTGAGGCCGGGGATGCGCGCCCGCTTGTTTCGGGGCACGGACAGAAACCGGTTCACGAGTTCGTCCACGCGGGCGCGCTCGATCTGAAACCCCCGAAGCGTGGGCATGGGCCAGTTCTGGCGCGCGTGTTCGATGTAGCCCAGATTGCGGATCGAGCCACCCAGGCCGGCGAGTCTATGGCCCTCCGTCAGGGGCGTCAACCACGAACACGCGGCGAACCGAGTCCGGATTTCAGCACGCAGCGCATCCACCTGTTCGGGCGATGGGGGGTCTTCTGCCAGAAACGCCTCGGTCAGTCGCAGCGCACCCAGCGGGAAGGAGGTGCCGTCCTGCCAGCGGCACTGCACGACACGGCTTACCTGGGCACTGCCGCCGCCGATGTCGACGACCAGCCCATCGTCCATGGGGACCTCTGCCAGCAAACCAAGCGCCCCGTATCGAGCCTCGTCCGCAGGGCTCAGCACGCGCAGGGTCCAGCCGGCGGCATCGTGCGCCCGGGCCAGGAATTCGGGACCGTTCGCGGCATCGCGCACGGCGCTCGTGGCCGTTGCAATCACGTGGTCCACGCCCACGCTGTCGCAGAAGTGCCGGAAGAGGCGAAGTACGGCGATGCCTCGGTGCATCGCGGCGCTGGACATGCCGTCCTCATCCATGCCGGCGCGGAGCCGAACCACTTCCCGGATTTCATCCTCGAGGAACCACGATTCCCCATCCAGAAGCCGAAAAATCACAAGGCGGCCCGTATTGGACCCCATGTCGACGACGGCTACGCGGGTGTTGCTCAATTGGGTGTGCAGTGGTTGCGCGCAATCTACGGGCGAACCCTGAAATGGCTATTGCCGTAGACGCGGCAAACCTCCCGAAAGCATGGAAGACCTCCTCCGGTATATGTTCGCCTACTTCTGGGTCTGGATTCCCATCCTGGGTATTCTGGCAGGCTCGTTCAGCGAGTGGCTGAAGCACAAGGAGAAGCTCGCCAAGCTCGGTCAGTCAACAGGCGATCTGGAGACGGAGGTGGATTCCCTCAAGTCCGAGCGCGCCGACCTGATTCGGCGCCTTCAAAACCTCGAGGCCATCGTGACCCACGAGGTCTGGGAAGCGCGCCAGGAAAAGGATCCGGTGAGACGCGCCGCCAGAATCGATGAGGCCCTGCTGGAGGTTGAGCCCTCAGATGCAGAGCGGGCAGCGAAACTGGCGGGTAGGCTCAGGAGCTGAGTTACAGGTTCGGCGCAAGGGTCCTCTAACAGGGAAACCATCCATGGGACTCGAGGTATGTCCAGAAACCCTGTACATGTTTTGCCGCAAGACGTTACCTATACCTATGCCAGGGCACATCTGGCCAAGCTATGGGACGAGGCGATCGCCGAACGCGAGCCTGTCATCATCCACCGTCGCGGAAAGGAAAGCGTAGCACTGATCCCGGTCGATGAGTTGGACAGCATTCAGGAAACGGCTCATCTCCTCCGCTCGCCAGCCAATGCACAGCGCCTCTTCACTGCGCTGACACGGTCCCACCGGGAGCAGCTCCCGGCACAGGACCCCGGGGATCTGGCCAAGTCCCTGGGACTGTGAACGCGGCCCGGGAGGCCGTCTTTCACCCCGAGTTTCGGGAGGATCTCTCCTGGTGGATTGAGAAGGATCGGCGCACCGCGATTCGGCTGATGAAACTGGTGCAGGAAATCCTGAGGGATCCGTTCTCAGGCCTCGGAAAACCCAAGCCGCTGCGCCACACAGATGGCACCGTCTGGTCCAGACGGCTGACGCAGGAGCACCGCCTGGTGTATCGGGTCATCGGCCACCGGATCGAGTTCCTACAGGCGCGATACCATTACTAGCGGCCGCTAGCGCCTTTCAAAGTAGACCACCCCTCCGGACACGCCGCCCATCACAAGGTCCTCATCCCCGTCCCCGTCCATGTCGGCAAATTCCGGGGACACCAATACCGGGGTCGGTACGTCGAGCGCCCCGCGCGCGGTGAATTCCGGGACCATGGGCGTTCCGGAGTTTTCAAACACCAGGATGCCGTCCAGTTCGGAGCCGATGAACAGGTCAAAGTCGCCGTCGCCGTCCCAGTCGCTGAATGCCGGTACGCTTCGGCGACCGATATCGATCTCCAGGTACTCGTCCGAAACCAGCTGGAAGTCGGGCGATGTGGTCGTGCCTTCATTCCGGTAGAAGTTGATGGTACCGGACGCCTCCCCCACGAACAGGTCCAGGTCTCCGTCTGCATCGATGTCCACAAGGCGCGGCGACGAGTTGGAGCCCCGGGTCAGCTGGATGTACTTGGCTGCGACGTAGGTGTATTCGCCATCGTCGTTCCGGAAGTAGGCAATGTCCCGGTTCCACTTCCCCACCAACAGGTCCAGGTCACCGTCCCCATCCAGGTCTCCGGGGGCGACCGTCTGGTGAAACGTGTCGGCCAGCGCGACAATGCCGTCCTCACGGTACACGCCGCCCTCGTTGCGCCACACATACACCCGGCCCGCGCTGTTGTCGTCGGGCTCAATCTTGTTGGCCAGCGTGAAGTCCAGATCGCCGTCACCGTCCACGTCGAACACACGCGGCACCGAATCGGAGCCGACATCGATCATCGGAATCAACTGGGACGTACGCGTTTCGAACCGCTCCGGCTCAGTCTGCTCGAGGTAGTACAGGTTCTCGACTGTCGTGGAATTCGCGTTGAACGCTCCTCCCAGCACACCGACGGCCATGTCCATGTCCCCATCGCCATCCACATCGGCGGCGCTGGGCGCATTGTAGCCACTGGTCTCGATGGGGTCATTGAGCGGGAAGGGCGCCGGCTCGCCGCGCATCGACGCCTGGCCGCAGCTGCCACGATTCCGGATGAGGAGCACGCCGGCTTCGAAGAAGTCCCCCCAGAAGAGGTCCTGATCGCCGTCTCCGTCCACATCACCGAAGGTCATGGTATTGGCGCCATGCCTGGACTGTCGTTCGCCAATGATCTCGATATCCTCAAACCGCTCGGTCACGAGATCAAAGCGCGGCACGCGTTCGGAGTCGTAGCCGATGGACTCGAACCGCTTGATCATGCCGGTGACCAGCCCGACGAAGAGGTCGATGTTGCCGTCACAGTCGATGTCGACCAGATTCGGGATGTTCTGCCGGTCGGCGAACAGCGGCCGTCCGTCTGCCGTGCGCAGCGTGTCTACCGCGAGCGTGAATTCGGGCGATGCGGCCGTGCCCTCATTTCGGAAGTAGCGGATGTGGCTGAAGCGCTGTTCGGCCAGCAGATCCTGGTCGCCGTCCTGGTCCAGATCAACGAACCGGTACCACTCGCCGATGTCCAGATTCTGGTAGTGGTCGGTACGCCAGACATAGCGGTCCTCGGAGCGCTCAAAAAACCGCAGCATACCCGACTCTTCCTGGATGAAGAGGTCCAGGTCTCCGTCTGCGTCGATGTCCACGTACTGCGGACGAGGCACGTTGAAACCACCCAGGAACGGCTGCAGCAGTGTTTCACCATCGGCACGCTGAATCGTGACCGGTGCCACATCGCGCGTCCACATGGGCGCCTCTTCAGCGTCGGGCTGCAGCACTACCGGGCCGCCCGAGCAACCTGCAAGAATCAGAAGAGCGGCGGCGAGTCGTTTCATCGGCTGACGCCGCGGCTGCCGACCCCGCTGGGAAGATTGCCGATGTGAAACACCTTGACGATCTCATTGGTCGCGGTGTCGATCACGGTCACCATCCCGTGACCTGAGTGATCCATGGTTGCCCCGGGCGACATGTCCATGGGCGCGCCCGTGTTCTGCTGAGAGACGTACAGGAAACGGCCGTCCGCTGACAGGGCGGAGCCGTGGGGCTGCGCCATGCCCTGGCCCTCTATGACCGTGACGACGCGCATCTCCTGCGTATCAACCACCGTTACGGCATCGGCGCCTTTGTTCGGCACGAACGCGTGACGGCCGTCCGCGGCATACACCGGGTGCCAGGGGCGGTCTCCGACGTCGATCGTACCGCGGATGCTGACTTCAGGGGCATTGGACAGGTCCAGGAAGAAGAGTCGGCTGGTCAGTTCACCACCGGCGATGGCAGACTGCCCGTCCGGAGCGATCGCGAACTGAACGAGGGAGTGAATCTCGCCGGGCAGTTCCATGAAGACCCCATCGCCCGATTCCTGGTCCAGAACGATCATTCGGTTCTCCGCAAGGCTCGCCGAAAGCACGAAGTCTCCGTCCGGGGTCACGGCCAGTGCGTGGGGGCGGGGGAAAAAGATGTCGACCTCATCGACTTCCATGGTGCTGCGCTCGATGACGCCGATGCTCTGCGGCGGGTTGACCGCGCTCATGGAGCGCCCCACATACAGGAGGTCATCGCCGGCGCTGAGCTGCAACATGCCCGGTACCTGGAATTCCGCGGTGCCAACCACCTCGTTGTCGCGGTTGAACTTGAGAACACGATTGGCGCTGATCATCGAGAGATACCAGTACGAACCGTCGGGCTCGACCGCCACGTGGTGCGGCTTGGCATTCTCGGGGTAGCCGAGCTCGGTCAGGTCGACGGTATCGACAATCTCGTTGGTCGCCGCGTCGATCACGGTGACCTTGGCCTCGCCCTGGTTGCACACGTAGATGTAGTCCGTGTCGACTACGGTTGTGACGGTCTGTGCGGATGACGCGCAGCCGAGCAGCAGGCAGACCAGGAGCAGAGCAGACGTAAGGGTAGCTTTCATTTCAGGGGCAGCCGTGTTGTCCGTCTGAAAACGTGGGGCAGACGGAGAAAGATGCAGGAATGGCGACGGGCGGCCGGTGCGATTTTAAGGAAGACGGATCCGCCCCACCAGTGCGGAATTGGGTCGGACGTGGAAGTCCCCTCGCCAAACTGTCCGGATTGCTCATGCGCTGCGGAATCGCTCGGCAGAATTCCGGACACGCATGTCTTCGGGGGCTTGTTCAGCGAAGAGGTGGTGCCTGGCGGACATCTATATCGCTGTAAGACATGCAGCCTGGGGTTTCGACACCCGGTGATGACTCGCGCGCAGCTGGCGGAAATGTACCAGACCGTCGACCCGGCCCTGTGGGCCTACGAGCCCCAACAGCGATCCGACTGGGTGCTCACTCGAGCGTTTCTCCCGTCCTCGGCGGCTCACCTCGACGTCGGCTGCTTCGATGGTGCGTTTCAGCGCTGGCTCGGCGTATCCGACCTGGCATTCGGCATAGAGATCAACGCCGGCGCTTCGGACAGGGCACGGCGATCCGGCATCACCATTCTGGGGGCCACGGCAGCCGACCTGCCCGAGCATGCACGATTCGACGCCATCACGGCTTTCGACGTGATCGAGCATGTGCATGACCCATTGGCGTTCGTCAGATCCCTTGCGAACCACCTCAATCCCGGCGGCCGGCTGATCCTGAGCAGCGGCAATCTGGACGCTCCAAGCTGGCAGGTCATGGGCGCGGCCTATTGGTACTCGGCTCTGGCCGAGCACCTCTGCTTCATCAGCCCGAAATGGAGCGCCAACGCGGCATCGGCGTCCGGTCTCCTGCTCGAAGAAGTGATTCCTTTTTCCCACGCAGGTGAAGCTTCGCTCACGAAGCGAGTGGCGGAAGTCGCCAAGAACCTGCTCTATCGTGCTTCACCCCACTTTTCTGTCTGGCTCCGCAAACGAGGCATGGGAGAGTACGACCTGGATCAGTACCCCGGGATGGCGCTCTATCCTCCCATCTGGCTCACAGCCAGGGATCAGATTCTCGTTGTCATGCGGCAGCCTGCGTGACCTCACCACGCTCCCTCACCGCCTCGATGCCTCCGAGAACCCCCATCGTGCATCCAATCATGAACATGGAATCATTCACGTACAGGGGGTTCGATGTGATGGCTGCCACGGCGTAGGCCGCGAGCACCGAAAAGCCTGCCAGCGCAAACACGCGGCGCCGCATGGGAAGGGCCGAACTGCGATAGCTGCGCACGCCGGACCGCATTGCTGCACCCCAGACGTACACCACCATGAGGAATCCCCACAGGCCGAATTTGAAGAACAGGCCCACGTAGGCGTTGTGCAGGAAGGAGGTAACGTGGGTGAAGGGCGGCAGGTAGCTCAGGTCCCAGAATCCGAACTGGAAACCCATCCCGTAGCCGAGAATCGGATTCTGCTTCACGAGCTCCATGACGACCGCTGTTTCGCGCCATCGGTTCACCAGCGAGATGTCTTCGGTGGCCGCAGACCCGATCGAAAGCACCCGGTCCAGGATGCCGGTGGCCACGAGCACAAAGACATCGCCAAGCACGAGGTAGGCTACGCCGACCAGACCGATCAGCGAAATCATCCCGGTTGAGATCAGTTGCCGACGCTGGCGTCCCGGAAGGACCAGCATCAACACCGCGCTGGCCGCAGCGAACGCGATCCAGTAGCCACGGGTCTGCGACAGAACGAGGCCGGCGAGGTTGATGGCGAATACGGCCGCCGAGAACCACTTTTCGCGCGTGTCCTTCGTGTGCAGATAGAGCAGCAGGGCCCCGAACAGCGGGATCAGCAACAACGACGCATTGACAACCGTGCGACCGGTGGTGACCTGCCAGGCATAGTTGGCCTGGATCAGGATCTGCTGGTAATTGACGAAGTTGCGCAGCAGGACATAGGTGATCACCAGCATCATCGCAGCGAGCACGACGGTCAGTCCGTACCGGTGTCGCTGCACCGCCTCCCGAACCGGGAAGTACAGGGCGAAAAAGGACAGGCTCAGCCACTCTCCGATATAAAATCGGATGCTGCCGCCGAACAGCCAGGTCAGTCCGACCGAAGCGGTGGCTAGGATCAGAAACACCAGCAGGACGCGCGCCATGCGCCCTTCGATCACGCCCTCCTGGTACAGGAATCCCCTCGTGAGAAACCAGTGGCCCAGGAACGCCAGATAGTACAGACCCCACAACACCTCACTCGACTGGGTGCCGTCCTCGTACCCCATGATCACGATGAAGCTGACGATCAGCGTGAACAGGTTCAGCAGCGGGCGCTGGAACCAGTACCACCCGAGCGCCCCAGCCAGCATCAGACCCGCCAGGTAGGGCAGGAGCGTTGGGCCGGACCAGACGAGGAAAACGATGATCAGCAGGCCCAGCGACAGCCCCCCCGCCAGTGCCAACCGACCGAGTCGTGGCACCACCCATCGCGGATCGGCGATGCGGCGCGTTGTGTTGACGAGAACTTCGTTGGGCAAGTCGCTCGGGACAGGGGTACCTAGGGAGTCGGGCCCCTAACGTACCATGTCAGAAAGCGTTCGCACCATAAATCTCTGTGCCCTGGGGGATCCCAGAAGTCCGCGCACGTGGTCGGGTACTCCCGCCCACATCACTCGCGAGCTGCAGGAGGCGAACCGGCTCCAACAGGCCTTTGACGTCGAACCGGGGCGGTTGGAAAAAGCCCTGCTCGCCGGCCTCTCGGCGCCCCTTTTTGGCCGTTACGATTTTCAGCGCCACCCGCTCAGACGCCTCCGGGCCGCCGCGCGATGCGCTCGCGCGACCGCCGCTTCAGGAAGCAGTCACACCATCCACATGGGGTCGCTGACCCTCCCGTTCCGCCGGGCGCCGCAAGGTCAGCATCACTACCTGTTTTGCGATGCGACCTGGAATCTCTGGAAGGCGGGTGCCACAGACATGGCTCACTTCCATCCCCGCCTGGTTGAAAGCGCCGAGCGGCTTGAACGTCAGGCCTATGAGCAGGCCGCGCACGTTTTCCCCATCGCCGAGTACGTGCGCGAAGACCTGATCAACCACTACGGACTGGCACCGGAGAAGGTAACCGCGGTCGGCACAGGGCTTGGTCTGGTGAAGCCCTTTCACGGAGAGAAGGACGGCACCCGAAAGCGGATCCTGTTCACGGCGAAGGGCCGGTTTTTTGATAAGGGAGGGCCGCTCGCGGTTCAGGCGTTTCGGTTGGCACGCGAACAGGATCCAGAGCTCGAACTGACCCTGGTAGGGTGCGAGGATGGCCTCCAACTTCCGCCTACGCAGGGGATGACGACCCTTGGCTTCGTGCCGTTCGAGGAGCTGCAGCGCCTGTTCGAGACCCATCACCTTTTTCTGCTTCCCGCCACAAATGAGCCGTGGGGTCTCGTGTATCTCGAGGCCATGGCCTGCGGCATGCCCATCGTGGGACTAAACCGAAACAGCTTTCCCGAGTTGAGCGGTGGAGGCCGGTTCGGCTGGGCCCCTCCGGCAGAGACCCCGGAGGCGTTGGCCCAGACCCTGCTGCATGCCTTTGCCGATCGTGCTCGCCTGTACCAGATGGGCAGGCGCGCCCGAACACGATGCCTGCGGGAGTACACCTGGGGCGGCACCGTTCGCACCATGATCGACGTGATTGACAGTCAATGAGATTCATCGCCATTACCAGCATCTTCCCGCCGACTGAAGCGGTGAGACTCTTCGCAGGCAGGGACTCACACGCGCTTATCGTAGCCGGCGACCGCAAGAGCCCGGACACCTGGGAGTGCGCCGGGGCGGAGTTTCTCGATGTGCAGACGCAGCTCGACAGCGGCTTCCGGCTGGCCTCGCTACTGCCATTCAATCACTATTGCCGCAAGCTCATCGCCTACCTGACGGCCGTGCGGCGCGGAGCCACTGAAATCGTGGACACCGACGACGACAACCTTCCGTATGACGACTGGTCGTTTCCGGCATTTGACGCTGCCTACCCGACCATCGGCGCTCAGGGGTACGTCAACGTGTATCGGCGCTACACCACGGCGCCCATCTGGCCGCGCGGTTTCCCGCTGTCCCTGATCACGGAGTCGCTCCAGACTCCGCCGGAAACCTCTGCCGAGAGCCCCTGCAATGTGGGCATCTGGCAGGGGCTCGCGGATGAGGATCCAGACGTGGATGCCGTATACCGACTCACGGACGACACTCCGGTGACCTTTGCCAAAGCCGGTCCCGTCGTGCTGGAATCCGGCGCCATGTGCCCGTTCAATTCCCAGAACACGGCATTCCGTCCGGAGGCCTTTCCTCTCCTGTACCTTCCCTCGACGGTGACCTTCCGTTTCACGGACATCTTGCGGGGCATCGTGGCGCAGCCCATCCTTTGGGCCGCCGGTCTGCAACTCGGATTCCTGGACGCCACCGTGCGCCAGGTCAGAAATCCGCACGACTACATGGCGGACTTCCGCTCCGAAGTGCCCATGTATCTGCACGGTGAGCAGGCCTTCGATATTGCGCGGTCCACAGCAAGCAGTTCCTTCTCGGTCGCCGACAACCTGCACCGGGTATACGAAGCGTTGCATACGGCGGACATCGTGCAGACCGAGGAGATCACCCGCCTCGAAGCGTGGCTCGGCGATCTCACCGGATAGTGCCGGGGATTGCGGTTGTCGCCGTGCTGGCGGCCGCTGCTTCCTTCTTCAACCCCGAGCCCCCCGCCCGGTTTGTGGCGCTGGGCGGCGATGGGGGCATCTACCTGGAATGGGAGGCCAGCCCGACACCTCGGGTCGAGAGTTACCGGATTTTCCGGAGACGTGACGGGGATTCGCTCTACTTCCCCGTCATTCGTGTCCCGGAGGTTCAGAAGTCCTACTTCGACACCAGCGCGGTGGGCGGTGTGTCCTACTGGTACCGCATCCGGTCCATCGACTTTTTCGCGAGGGCCGGACCTTTCTCGGACAGCGTGTCCGCGCGCTTTCTGGACACGCTGCCGCCCGGGCCACCGGACTCCCTGCAGACCGAAGGCAGCGAACGCGGCCTGTTTCTCCGCTGGGTGGGCCCCGAAGATCGGGATGTAAACGGCTACGAGGTGTTCAGGGGGCAAGCGGGCGATCCCTTGCGTGCCCATCTCGAGAGTTCGGAACCCCAGATACTGGACTCCCTGGCCGCCATCGGCGTTGAGTATCGGTATGCGGTGCGTACGGTCGACTTCTCAGGAAACCGGAGCCTGTTCTCCGACACGGTGCAGGCGGTGCTACCGGATCTTGTGGCGCCGGGCAAGCCCCGCGGTTTTGAGGCGATCGACGAGCCTTCAGGCATCCGCCTTGCCTGGCAGGCGTCGGAGGCTGCCGACCACGCCGGCTATTTGCTGGATCGTGACACGCGGCCGGATCAGGCTACCCCGCTGGCGCAGCTGGGACCCGTCACTGTCTATTTGGACACCACCGCTGCCGAGCGGGTGTTCTACATCTACCGGTTGACTCCCTTCGATGCCTCGGGCAATCTCGGAGAACCAGCCTTCGCGCAGGCACAACGTGCAGACCGGACCGCCCCGTCCACCCCTTCCGTCACCGTTGCGAACGCCGAAGGCGCACGGGTGCGTCTCACGTGGCAACCGGCCAGTGCGCCGGATCTGGAGCGCTACCTGGTCGTCGCCCGCTCGCTCGCCACAGGCGTCAGCGATACCACGGCCATCCCGCCCCCCCTGCACGTGTTTGAGGAAGCCGTCGAGCCCGGCGATGCCCGAACCTATCAGGTCGCCGCCGGTGATTCGACCGGCAACTCCTCGCCGTTTTCGGAGCCGGTGCTCGGCATCGCGCGTGCCGACTGGGCCCGGGTCCGTCTGCTTGGCGCCGGCTCCACGCCGGGGCTGCGCGCACTGCCCGGCACCGGTACCGAGCTGCCGGGCTCGCTAGCCGAGGATCCCCTGTCAGGTGAGCCCGTGGGCACGTCCTCGCCTGCCGAGGCCTTCTGGTATTCGGGCGATGGACTCCGTGCCGACTCTGCCGCACAGGTGCCGCTGGACGGACTGTTTTTCAGGCACCCGGTCACGGCCGGCTGGAACTACGTCGGCAATCCGTTCGATATCACCGTGGACTGGCTGCGCGTCCTGGAGGCGTCCGGAACGGCCGGCTCGCTCCTCGCTTATCGGGACGGTATCTGGCAACCGGTTCGAAGGCTCGTGCCCGGCGAGGGCTATGCCTGGTACAATGGCGAGGGAACGTCCGAACTTCTGATTCCGCACCTTTCCGGACCTGTGCCCGGAGTTCGATCGTCGAGTAGCGTGGTGGTCCTGGAAGCCGGACACACGACCGCCGAGATGCACCTGGACGCGACCCCCTGGGCGGACGCCTTGGCGCCGCTGCCACCCAATCCGTGGCAGCCGGAGCAACTGGCCGTACGACCTGTCGGATGGTCCGACTGGGTCTCCAGGATCGCCGTTGGTGCGTGGCCAGGGTTTGAGGTGCGCCTGCCGGTAGACGCGGAGCGCCTGTTCGTGCGAGGAGTGCCGCCTGGCATGGTCGCACTGGTCACGCCTGGATCCGGCCTTGAGTGGGCTGTTCCCGAGGCCGGCCTGGCAGTGCCGCCGGGCGGCGGATCGATGCTGCTGAGACTGGCACCTGACGTGGTGGGAGCGCCGAGGCCCATTCTGCTGCCTCCGTACCCGAATCCGGCCAGCAGCCGCTTGAGCGTCGACTTCGGCCTGTCCGTGCCGGGACCGATAAGCCTTGAACTGATAGACACGCTGGGGCGCACGGTTCGCACGCTCGAAAGGGGCACGTTTGGTGCGGGCATGCACACGGTGGTGCATCGGCCGAATCTGCCTGGGGGGACCTACCTGCTTCGACTGCGAGCGGAGGGGGTTACGCTTTCCCGGACGGTGGTGATCATTCGTTAGGTGTTGCACCTCAGCGATCACCCGCGCCGGTAAATCACGTCCGCCTGCAGCGCCTCGCCTGTCTCCGGCACTACCTGCCCGATGCCCACATCAAACGAAACGGGCCGGTACCCGCGCTCCACGAGCCACGCGTGCACCTCGTCAAACAGCGGCTGGCCGCCGTAGAGCTCCACGAAAGACAACTCCAGCTCCAGGAGCGGGAGCCGATCCAGCTTCGCTTCCGCACCGCGCAGCACGTCCAGCTCGGTGCCCTGGGTATCGACCTTCAGGAGACCCGGACCGTCGGGCAGCGCCAACTCGGGCCACATCGCGTCCAACCGCCGTACTACCACCTCTTCCCCCCCCTGGTAGCCCGCGCCCGGAGCCAGGGCTTCGTGGGCGTCCGCCATGTCCAGCAGCGAGCTGGAGTACGAGTTGGCAGCGACGTTCAGGGTGGCCGTCCCGTTTTCCAGTCCCAGTCCGCACCGGTGTGCCTGCCAGAGCCCATCGCCCGAGATGGTGCCTTCAAGCATGCCGAACGCGGCGGATGCCGGCTCGAACGAGTGGATGGCACCCTGGTAACCCTGATCCCGGAGGATGAGGCCGTACTCGCCTCGGTTGGCTCCCACGTCCAGCACGAAGCGTACACCGGTCGAATCCATGAGCCGCTGGCGACGCAGCCGCGCGTCATCCTCAACGCCGTATCGGATCATGTCGTACCCGAATCGGCGCAGCAGTCCCCGGACCAATCGTTTCATGCGTGCTGGTAGCTCATTGGAGACGGCGAGAATAGGGCGATGGCCTCCGAGGGGCAATTCAGAGGCCCGCGCGGGCTGTCCGCAATTCGCTCTTACTTCGCGAGCCGACCGGGACGCACCGATATCTTTGAGGTTTGAGGGTCCCTGCGTACCAATCCACCCTATCTCTGGAAGCCCTTCCAATGATTCTGGTAACCGGCGCCGCTGGACAACTGGGCAACGACCTGGTCGGGGCCCTGGTGGCCCGCCACGGCAAATCCGCGGTCCTCGCCACCGACCTCCGGTGCTGCGACCAACTGGCGCAGACCGGCGCGGACACGGCAGCCCTCGACGTCACCGATGCACAGGCGGTCGCCTCCTTCATGGAGGAAGGTCGATTCGATCAGATCTATCACCTGGCCGGCATCCTGTCCGCCCGCGGCGAAAAGCAGCCGGATCTCTGCTGGAACGTCAATGTGAACGGCCTCAAGAACGTGCTGGATGCCGTGCGCGGCACCAAGACCCGTGTCTTCTGGCCGTCGTCGATCGCCGTGTTCGGGCCTGACACCCCCAAACACCGCACGCCGCAGGTCACGATCAAGAACCCGACCACCATGTACGGCGCGGCCAAGGCAGCAGGCGAGCTGCTGTGCGATTACGCGGCGCGCAAGTTCGGAGTGGATGTGCGATCGGTGCGCTATCCGGGCATCATCAGCTATGGTGCACCTCCCGGTGGCGGCACGACCGACTTTGCCGTGGACATGTTCGTGCAGGCCGTTCGACACGGCCAATACACCTGCTTCGTGCGCGGTTCTACCCGACTGCCCATGATGTACGGCCCGGATGCCGTCAAGGCCGCCCTGGACCTGATGCACGCGTCGCCGGCGTCGATTTCGGTGCGCACCAGCTACAATCTGACGGCGTTCAGCTTTTCCGCGGCGGAGCTCGCGGAAGCCATCGAGAGCCGAGTGCCCGGGTTCGTCTGTGACTATGAGCCGGATTTCCGCCAGGCCATTGCCGACACCTGGCCACAGGTGATAGACGACTCCCGCGCCAGGCAGGACTGGGGCTGGCACCCCGACTATGACATCACCGCCATGGTGGACGACATGCTCAGCCACCTGGTAGACCCCGCGACGTCCCATGTTTGACACCGCCGCCGATCAGATCCGCGCAATCCTGGACGACATCCGGGAATCCGGTCTCTACAAGGAAGAGCGCGTCATCACCTCCGACCAGGCTGCCGAGATCGAAGTCTCTGGCGGTCAGGAAGTGATCAACTTCTGCGCCAACAACTACCTCGGACTGTCCAATCACCCCGAGTTGATCAAGGCGGCTCAGCGCGGCCTGGAGCACTACGGATTCGGCCTCTCCAGTGTGCGGTTCATCTGTGGCACGCAGACCATCCACAAGGAACTCGAAGCGCGCGTCGCCGAGTTCCTCGGCACCGAGGATACCATCCTCTATGCGGCCTGCTTCGACGCCAACGGCGGGCTCTTCGAAACGCTGCTGGACAAGGAATGCGCGGTCATATCGGACCAGCTGAACCACGCCTCGATCATTGACGGCGTGCGTCTCTCCAAGGCTGCC
Organism: Rhodothermales bacterium; assembly: GCA_017643395.1. Classification (NCBI taxonomy): domain Bacteria; kingdom Pseudomonadati; phylum Rhodothermota; class Rhodothermia; order Rhodothermales; species Rhodothermales bacterium. The sequence goes on from JAEPNP010000002.1 coordinate 523,111, forward strand.
CGGTATCGCTACAACAACGGAGACATGAACCACCTTGAGCAGTGCCTCAAGGAGGCTTCCGGGGCCAAACGCACATTGATCACGACCGACGGGGTCTTCTCCATGGACGGGTCGATCGCCAAACTGGACGAGATCTGCGATCTGGCTGACCGCTACGGGGCCATGGTTCACTTCGACGACTGTCACGCCACCGGATTCTTCGGCCCCACAGGTAGGGGCACGCATGAGTACTGCGGTGTGATGGATCGCGTAGACATCATCACCTCCACGCTCGGCAAGGCCCTCGGCGGGGCGATGGGCGGATTTACATCCGGTCGCAAGGAAGTGATTGAACTGCTGCGGCAGCGTTCCCGCCCGTACCTGTTCTCCAATTCGCTGGCGCCGTCCATTACGTATACCAGCATCAAGGTGCTGGACATGCTGAGTGAAACCACGGCGCTGCGTGACCGGCTGGAGAGCAACACGACGCGCTTCCGGGAGTCCATGACCTCGGCCGGCTTCGACATCAAGCCGGGCGTGCACCCAATCGTTCCGATCATGCTCTACGATGCCCGACTGGCCCAGAACATGGCCGCTGATCTGCTTGACGAGGGCATCTACGTGATCGGATTCAGTTACCCGGTGGTGCCCAAGGGCCAGGCCCGCATTCGTGTCCAGATTTCCGCGGCCCACACGGAGGCTCATCTGGATCGCGCGGTGGATGCATTCACACGGATCGGCCGCAAGCACGGTGTGGTCAGCTAGGCTCGCTCCCGCCCTGCTGGCAGTCACCCTTGCCGGCTGTGCCTCGTCCTGGGAAATCCGGGACCGACCGATTCCGTTTACCGATGAGCGCATCGCCCTGACGGAAGCCTATGCGGAGGCGCGCTATGGCATGCAGGGGCACCGCATCACGCCTCGCATCATTGTGCTGCACTGGACGGCGATCCCGACCCTGGAGGATTCCTACGCGGCCTTTGTGCCGGAGACACTGCCAGGCGCGCGCGGTGATATCGCCTCCGCCGGCGCAGTAAACGTCTCGGTCCCGTTTCTTGTCGACCGGGACGGCACCACCTTTCGTCTTATGCCCGAGACCTGGATGGGCCGCCATGTCATCGGCCTGAACCACGCGGCGATTGGCGTCGAGAATGTGGGGGGCGATGACGGGCGCGACGACATGACCGATGACCAGATCCGGGCCAACGTGCGCCTCGTGGAGTACCTGGTCGAGAAGTATGCGACCATCGAATACCTCATCGGGCACCACGAATACCGCCTGTTCGAGCAACACCCGCTGTGGTTGGAGCGGGATCCCGGTTACCGCACGGAGAAGACCGACCCCGGCGACCGGTTCATGGCGGAGGTCCGGCGACGTGTGCGTGCGTTGCAACTCAAGGGTCCGGAGGAGATTCGCGCCGAATCGGAGCGCATGCCGGACTGAGGTGACTCAGGCTGATTCCTTCTCGGTATCCCAGCCCGGGAAGACGAGTACCGCAGGATGCACCTTGAGTGCGCGAGCCAGGGTCTTGGCGCGCTCCACTCCCAGGTTGATGCGGCCGTTTTCAATCGCCGAGATGGACGATTGGGGGATTCCGGTGAGATCGGCCAGCTGGGCCTGGGTCAGCTCCTGAAGCTCGCGCATGATGCGCACGGACTGGCCTGGAGAAACCTCAATCCGGGATCTGGCCGGCCTGAAGTCTGCGGGGTCAAACTTATCTAATGCGGTAGTCATGGGCCGTGACCTCGGTAAGCATGGAGCCTGCCTATCAATTCTGCGATGCTCTGTGATACTCCATATACGTAATATAGTATATACCTTGCTTAGTATAACGGGACTGACTCCACCCCATAGAGGCCGCCACCCGCTGCACCTGTAACACATTTCGATAACCGCCCGGATCACGCCGCCTGCGCTCGCCGTAGCTTGGCGCCATGTCCAAGACCCCCTCCCGCCTGGCTCTTTGGCTGACGCTCGGCGTCATCGCCAACAGCGCGTACCTCTTTCTGGTCGACGCGGCAAGCCTGTTCTACATCGGAAACGTGGTCGGCCACCTCGTACTGGGGGTCGGAGCGGCCGTCGTCTGGCTGTTTGCCGGCAAGGGCTGGCCGGCGCGCCTCACGGCCGTGGGTGCGGTGTTCACCATCGTCAGCGGCGTACTGCTGGCCAAGATGGGGAATCTGATCCCCAACAGGCCGATTCTGTGGACGCACATCGGGTTCGCCACGGCTGCGTCCGCAGCTGCACTCTGGTGGCTGTCCAGCGCCCTGCCGAAGCAGCGTCGACTGGTTCTCGGAATGGCGGCGGCGACGGTGGCGGCGCTCCTGATCGTGCCGCAGCTCCCGTCGCCCACGCAGGATGTCATCACTAACCCGCTGCTCCCCCCGGCCACGATGGCTGGAGAGGCGATGGGCGGCGAGGACGGCCCTTTCTTCCCGAGCGCGGTCAAGACCGTCAGCGGTGACCTGATTCCGCCGGAATTTTTCCTCGAAAGCCAGACCTGTGGTCGCGTCGGATGTCACCAGGATGCCACGGCCCAGTGGAACGGCTCTGCCCACCATTTCTCGAGCTTCAACAACCAGTGGTACCGCAAGTCCATCGAGTACATGCAGGACGTGGCCGGTCTTCAGCGCCCCCAGTGGTGCGCCGGGTGCCATGACCACGCGCTGCTGTTCAGCGGGCAGATGGCGCAGCCGGTAGAGGACTTCGTGGACACGCCTGCCGCCCAGGCCGGCCTGGCGTGTGTGTCGTGCCATGCCATCAAGGAGGTCGGCTCGACCATGGGCAACGGCGACTTCACGCTGGAATTCCCGCCACTGCATGACCTCGCAACCAGCGACAACCCGGTGCTGCGCACGGTGCACGACATCCTGCTTGAACTGGACCCTGCGCCGCATCGCGAGACATTCCTGCGCCCCTTCATGCGGGAGCAGCCCTCCGAGTTCTGTTCTTCATGCCACAAGGTGCATCTGGACGAGCCCGTCAACGACTACCGGTGGCTGCGTGGATTCAACACGTATGACAACTGGCAGGCTTCCGGCGTCTCCGGTATGGGAGCGCGGTCGTTCTACGAACCGCCCGAGCCCAAGAACTGTGTTACCTGTCACATGCCGGCGGTCCCGTCTGACGAACCGGCCAGCAAGGGCGGCTACCTGAAGGCGCACCACTTCCCTGCCGCCAATACCGCCGTGCCCACGGCGAACGGTGATTCGACCCAGCTGGCCGCCACGGAGGCTTTCCTGAAGGCGGATCAGATCCGCATCGAGGTTTTCGCAGCGGGAGAGCCCGCTGAGGTCGTGCGTGAACAATCGGCCCCGGATGCCATGGGCCAGCAGGCCACGACATTCGCCGTAGGCATGGAAGCGGGCGATATGGCTGCGGGGCTCACGGCCGCCGCGCGCGCTGTGAGAGCGCCCCTCAGGGACGGTGCGGCCGTGCTGCAACGTGGCCGCGAGGTGCGACTCGACGTTGTGGTGCGCACGATGGGCCTTGGTCACTTCTTCCCTTCCGGAACGGTGGACGCCCAGGAAGCCTGGATCGAACTCAAGGCCGAGACTCCGGACGGGCGTGTGCTTCTCTGGAGCGGCGGTCGCGATGAAGCCGGCCGGGTGGATCCGTCGGCGCACTACTACCGCAACTGGATGGTGGACGCCCGCGGCAACCACCTGGACAAGCGCAACGCCTTCGCCTCCCGCGCCGTGGTGTATGTCAACCTGATCCCGCCCGGCGCGGCTGATGTCGCACACTATCGCCTGTTCGTTCCGGACGATGTGACCGGGGAGGTCCAGGTGAGTGCACAACTCCACTACCGCAAGTTCACCTGGCAGTACACGCATTTCTCCTTCCGCGGCGAGACCAACGACGATGCCGACAAGGCCGTGGGCTACGATGACCGCATCTGGACGCTTGCGGACCAGGTGCTGGACGTGACGGGCGACGTGGAGGAAGTACCGGACCCACCCATCGTCACGATGGCCCGGGACGAAGTCACGCTGCGCATCGCAGACGAACTCGAACAGCCGGTCTCAACCTCCGAAGACCGCGGGTGGTGGAACGACTACGGTATCGCCCTCCTGCGACAGGGCGACCTCAAGAGTGCCGAGCAGGCCTTCCGGCGTGTGGTCGAGCTGGACCCCGGCTACGCGGACGGCTGGGTCAACCTGGCGCGCGTGTATGTGGCCGAAGGTGATCTGGAACCGGCCGCCGAGGTGCTCGCCGAGGCACTTGCAGTGCGTCCCGAGTTCCACAAGGCCCTCTACTTCCGCGGCCTGTACTGGAAAGCCCTGGGCGAATACCAAAACGCCCGCGCGGACCTCACAAGCGTCGCCGAACGCTTCCCCAAGGATCGCGTGGTGCAGAACCAGTTGGGGCGGGTCAACTACCTGGACTCCGAACTCGAGCAGGCCGTTGAGGCGTTTGAACGCGTGCTGCGCATCGACCCGGAGGACCTGATGGCGCACTATAACCTGATGCTGGTGTACCGGGCCCTCGGCAATGCAGAGCGCGCCGAGCAACACGAGATTCGGTACCTGCGCTTCAAGGATGACGAGGCTTCTCAGAGCATCGCCCGTGCTGCAAGGGCCGAAAACGCCTACATCAACAACGAGGCGCAACCGATCCACGATCACGGGTCGGCGCCGACGGGCTTCGGCGGCGGGCGGTAGGCTCCGGCGTTACAGAATCCCGCTCCTCGGGTCATGGGAACAGAACCGCTTCGCTTTCCTTGCATCCATAACGGATGCAAAACGGATGCGCCATGGCGACCATCACCCTGAAGAACGTGCCGGACGACCTCCACAACAAGCTCAAGGCGCAGGCAGAGCGCAATAGGCGCAGCCTGAATCAGGAGGCGATCGAGATTTTGAGCGATGGGCTGGCAGACACCATTCCCTCGCCGGCGCTCGATCCCGAGGCCTTCCTGGCGCATGTCAAGAAAACCCACGACTCCATGGAGGCTCGAGGCATCTGCCTGACGAATCAGGAGGTTCTCGACGCGATCAACTTCGGACGCGAATGATTGTCGCAGACACCAATCTGGTCGTGCACTTCTTTGTCCGCTCCGGTCGGACGGAGGGGGCCGATGGCGTGTTTAGCCGCGACCCGGTGTGGTGTGCTCCCTCAATCTGGAAAAGCGAGTTCCGCAACACGTTGCTCCAACTGATCAAGCACCGACGGCTCAGCGTGCCCGAGGCTGCGGCGGCCTGGGCCAACGCCACGCTTTTTGTCCGCACGGCCGAAATGGATCCTCCGGTGGAGCAGGTCCTGGATGTGGGCCTGCGGCGAGGGTTGTCGGCTTACGATGCGGAGTTTGTAGTCACGGCCCAGCGCCTTGGGCTGCAGTTGATCACCACTGACCGCGGGATTCTGTCAACCTGCCGCGAAACGGCCATCTCTCCGGAAGACTTCTGCCGGCGGAGCTAGCTACCAGCCTCCAGTCGGCCTGCAGCCACGTCTGCCCAGCGCTGCACCGCCCCGTCAGGCCGGCGCACCACGACCGAATCGGCCGTTTGCGCATCATCCAGACCGAACACGGGATCCAGCTGATTCTGCGCCAGATAGCTGCCCCCACTGCGCACAAAGCGTAGCTGGCGACGGCCCTCCGTCCAGACTTCCACGACCGAGCCGACGCCGACGCCGGAGACCGTCAGACTGGCCCCGGATCGGGAATCGTTGCGCAAGAGGTGCACCGCGCCATCGTTCTCGGTTACGAGAAGGTCGGGATCACCGTCGTTGTCGTAGTCGCCCCAGGCCACCGCTCGGGCCAGCCATCCACCCTCCACCTCGAATCCGAGATCCTCGAACGTGCCGTCGCCGCGATTCCGGAAGATCTGCGGGCTCTGCCGGAAGCGCACGTTTTCCTTCACCGTCTCGATGTGCGGCTGCACGTGGCCGTTACCCGCGAACAGATCCAGGTCTCCGTCCAGGTCCAGGTCTGCCAGCGCCAGACCGAACGTCAGCGTCAGGAGCGACGGCTGACCGATGCGCGATGCCGCGGCGCGATCCAGGAACACGTCATTCCCCATGTGGCGGTAGACGCCGATCATCTCGGAGGAGAAGTTGCCGACGAATACCGTTTCCTCTCCGGTGTCGTCTACCACACCCGCTTCGACCCCCATGCCCGCGCGGGCCCGTCCGCGCTCGTCAAACGCGATGCCAGAGATAACCCCGATCTCCCTGAACGTGCCGTCTCCCTGATTGAGGTAGAGTTCGTCGGGCTCGGTGTCGTTGGCCAGCATGAGGTCCTGATGTCCGTCCCGGTTGTAGTCAAGAACGAGGGCACCGAGCGTCTTGCCGGTGGCCCCCGCAAATCCGGCGGCCTCGGTGCGATCCTCAAACGTGCCATCGCCCGCATTCCGATAGAAGCGGCCTGAGACGCCCGGGTACAGTTCCGGCGTGCAGTAGCCCTTGTTCTGCCCGTCCTGGCTGCAGTAGATGTCGGTTTCCGGTGTCCAGGCGACGTAACGAGCCACATAGAGGTCCAGGTGGCCGTCCCCGTCGGCATCGAGGAACGCGGCAGCCGAACTCCAGGCCTCTTCCCCTGGCATTCCGGATGATGCCGTGACGTCGACCAGCACGCCTTCGTCATTGCGCAGCAGGGCGTCCCGGCCGAGAGAGGTGTAAATCAGGTCCGCGTCCCCGTCACCGTCGATGTCGCCGGCGGCGATTCCCATGCCGTATCCGGCCAGCCCGGACGGCTCCCAGTCCTGCTGGCGAGCAAACGTGCCGTCGCCCGCATTGCGAAACACCCGAAGCGGCGCCTCGGAGACGCCGACCCACGGCGCGCCGGCAACCAGCACGACATCCAGGTGGCCGTCCTGGTCCAGGTCCACAAAACCGCCGCCGGCCCCCATCGTCTCGGGAAACCACATGTCTCCCTCCGCCCCATTGACATGGCGGAAGGCCCCAAGACCGGCCTCCACGGAGACGTTTGTCAAACGGATCTCATAGGCATCCGGCACACTCACGGGATCGGGGGATGAGCAAGCGGCCAGGAAAAGCGCGAAAACGAGGGGAATCAGACGCATTTTGCGTGGAGTTTGGCGCACAAACGGCGACGACGCGCGGTGGTGCCCGACCCCCACCCTACCTTCTCCAACCCTTTACAGAGCCCCTCTCCCGTGATCCTCATTCTCGAGCCTGACGTCGACACACAGTCCGGCGAATATCGGCGACTGATCGACTTCCTGGACGGCATGAAGCCGGATATCCGGCATCGCATGCATCATGAGCAGGGGTCTGAGCAGCGGCTGACCGAGGTGTATCTGATCGGAAACACGGCCGCGTTGAGCACGGACAGCATGAGTACGCTGCCGTGCGTGGAGCGGGTGGTGCGGGTATCGGAATCGTACCGGGTTCTCGGCCGGCACAAGCACGACGAACGACCGACACACTTCGACTATCAGGGCCTGCGGTTCGGGCAGGACACCCTGCATGTGTTCGCCGGGCTTTGCGCGGTGGATACGCGGGAGCATGTGGAGTTCATGATGCGCGCGCTGCGGGACAACGGCCAGAAGTGCACGCGCATGGGTGCGTACAAACCGCGCACGAACCCGTATTCGTTCCAGGGGCACGGGGCGGACTGTCTGCCGTGGGTGTTCGAACTGGCTGGCAAGTACGACATCCGCGTGATTGCGATGGAGGTGACGCACGAGGCGCACGTGGACGAGATCGATGCGGCGCTCGAGGCCGCCGGGCGTCCTACGGGTGTCATCCTTCAGATCGGCACCCGGAACACGCAAAACTTTGAACTGCTGAAGCGGGTCGGACACCAGACCCGGTATCCGGTGCTGTTCAAGCGCGGGTTCGGCATCACGCTGGACGAGAGCCTCAATGCGGCCGAGTACCTGGCCTCAGCCGGCAATCGACATGTGATCTTCTGCCTGCGGGGCATGAAAACGAACCTCGGCGACCCGCACCGCAACTTTGTGGACTTCAGTCATGTGCCGGTAGTGCGGGCTCTGACCCGCATGCCCGTCTGCATTGATCCGAGCCATTCGGTGGGAGGCAGGAGGGTCGATCCGGACGGCATTCTGGATGTCATGCATGTGACGGCGCAGGGGGTGATCGCCGGCGCCAACATGGTGCTCGCGGATTTCCATCCTGTCCCCAGCAAGGCGCTGGTGGACGGTCCGCAGGCTCTGCGCATGAACGAGCTCGAGCACTTCCTGGGGGACATCCAGATTGCCCGCGAAGCGTTCCTCAAACGGCAGGAGCTGGCCCGCGCACGGGCGGACTAGACGGCAGGACCTGGCCCGCGCACAGGCGGACTAGACGGCAGGCGCCGCGTCAAACACAGCCGCGACCAGCTCCCGCGCCTCATCCTGAATGCGGGTCAGGTGCGCTTCGTCCCTGAAGCTCTCCGCATAGATCTTGTAGATGTCCTCCGTGCCGGACGGACGCGCAGCGAACCAGCCGTTGGCCGTGACCACCTTGAGCCCGCCGATGGGGGCCCCGTTGCCGGGTGCGTGGGTCAGTGTCGCGGTGATCGGATCGCCAGCCAGAGAGTCGGCCTGCACATCCTCAGCAGACATGGCTTTGAGTACGGCTTTCTGCGCGCGGTCCGCCGGCGCATCAACCCGGGCATAGACCGGATTGCCGAAGCGGGCGATGAGCTCCCGATAATGATCGGAAGGATCCTTGCCTGTGACCGCCGTGATTTCCGCAGCCAGGAGATCCATAATGATCCCGTCCTTGTCGGTGGACCATGTGGTTCCGTCCCGGCGCAGGAACGACGCGCCGGCGCTTTCTTCGCCGCCGAATCCCATGGTACCGTTCAGCAGGCCATCGACGAACCATTTGAATCCCACCGGCACCTCGCAAAGTGTTCGTCCTAGGTCTTCCGCCACCCGATCAATCATGGCGCTGCTGACCAGGGTCTTTCCGATGGCCGCCCCTGCAGGCCACTGGGGCCGGTTGGCGAACAGGTACCGAATGGCCACCGCCAGGTAGTGGTTGGGGTTCATGAGGCCTGTCGGCGTCACGATCCCGTGCCGGTCAAAGTCCGGGTCATTGCCGAACGCGATGTCAAAGTCGCCGGCCAGTTCGATCAGCCCGGCCATGGCGTGCGGGCTCGAGCAGTCCATGCGGATCTTGCCGTCGTGATCCAGCCGCATGAAGCTGAACGTGGGATCCACGGTCGGATTCACCACCTCAAGATTCAGCCCATACCGTTCCGCAATCGGGGCCCAGTAGCCCACGCCTGCGCCGCCCAGCGGATCGACGCCAATGCGAAGGTCTGCGCGAGCGATCGCGTCCATGTCGACAACCCGGTCGAGGGCTTCCACATACGGAGTCACGAAGTCCCACTCGGTCACGAACTCGCCGGCCATGGCCTGGGCAACGGTAACTCGCCGCACCTCCCGATTCCCTCCGGCCATGATCTGGTTGGCGCGATCCTGGATAATGGTCGTGGTATCGGTGTCCGCGGGCCCGCCGGTGGGCGGATTGTACTTGTAGCCCCCATCGCCCGGAGGATTGTGAGACGGGGTGATGATCACGCCGTCAGCCTCCGCACGCCCCGCGGCACGGTTGTGCTCAAGGATCGCAAAGGAGACCACCGGAGTCGGCGTGTAGCCGGCCTGAGAGGCAATACGGATGTGCACACCGTTTGCGGCGAAGACTTCGATCGCGGTTGCCTGGGCGGCCTCGGAAAGGGCGTGCGTGTCCATGCCCAGATACAGCGGGCCCTTGATTCCAGCCTGCCGCCTGAACTCCACAATGGCCTGACTCGTGGCCAGGATGTGGGCCTCGTTGAAGGTGCCGTTCAGACTCGTTCCCCGGTGTCCGCTGGTACCGAAGCTGACGCGCTGGCCCACATCATCCGTATTAGGCTTGACGGTGTAGTAGCTCGAGACGAGTTGCGGGATGCGGTCGAGGCGCTCGGGAGGAACTGGCCTTCCGGCGAGTGGGTGCAGCGGCATGGAAGCAGCGGTTGTCTTTACCGGAATCTAAATCCGACACCCCCGTCCCCGGATGAAGACTGCGTCCACGAACGCTAGATTGCCGATTGACAATCCAGGCATGACATGAAGGTTCTCGGTATCGATGTAGGTGGCTCCGGCGTGAAAGGCGCCATCGTGGACGTGAAGGACGGCACCCTGCAAACCGAGCGACATCGCATCCCCACCCCCAAGCCCGCTACGCCGGAGGCCGTGGCGGCCACCGTTCGCAAGGTGGCCAGACATTTCAAATGGAAAGGCCCCATAGGATGCACCCTGCCTGCGCGTATCCAGAAGGGAGTCGCCAAGACGGCGGCCAACATCCATGAGAGCTGGATCAATACACCCGTCAAGTCACTGCTCCAGGAGGCTACCCAGTGTCCGGTGGCGGTGCTCAACGACGCCGATGCGGCCGGCGTCGCCTCCATGGAATTCGGTGCCGGGAGAGGCCGCAAGGACCTTGTGATCATGCTGACCGTCGGCACCGGCATCGGCTCGGCCATGTTCCACCGGGGCCGCCTCATTCCTGGCTCGGAACTGGGACATCTCCCGCTGCACGGAGACAGCGCGGAGGTCTATGCCGCCGACTCCGCACGCAAACGGGATGCCCTGTCGTGGGCCGACTGGGCGGCTCGCTTCCAGGAATACCTGGACCTGGTCGAATTCCTGCTGGCTCCAGACCTGATTATCCTCGGCGGAGGCGTCAGTAGGCCCGGCAAGGTGAAGGAATTCCGGCACCTGCTGAACACCAGAGCGGAGTTCGTGCCGGCGGTTCTTGAGAACGAGGCCGGCATGATTGGCGCGGCCGTCATCGCCCGGAAGAAGGCTCGAAAGCGGAAGTAGCGAGCGCCGTTACTGCCTGACCGTGACCCGGTCCGGCACAATGAACGCGCCGTCAAAGGACGCCGCCACCATCGCGAGCAACTCTTCAGCCGCCTCGCGGGTGGTCAAATCCCCGATGCGGATGCGGTAGTACGGCTGACGGAACAGGCGGTAGACGTTCATCTCCTCAGGCAGCAGACTGCCCGGTGCCAGGGTCGGCGCCCTGCGCTCCCACCAGTTCCGGACCCGCGCCTCCATGCGTTGCGCTTCTGACGGATCCAGCGTAGCCATCACCTGCACGCGATAGCCCGAGACCTCGCGCTCCACGCCGGCATCGGCGCGGTTCTGCATGAGACTCTCTGGCACGTCATGCTGCACTTCCGTGTCGATGGCGACCGGTCGATCCCGATACTGCTCGATATCGAAGGTCTCATAGTCGGCGTGTACTACCGGGCCGGGGTCGTCAGGAAGATCCACCGTCTCTACGACGGCCGCGGAGCCGCCGCATCCCGCCAATACCAAAGCAATCAGGAGTAGCGGTATGCGCATCAGTAGCTCCCCGTGCCGGTCTGACCCTTGACAATGGCGACCGATGCGCTCGCGCCGATCCTTGTCGCACCGCGTGCGATCATGCGCTCGGCATCTTCTTTGGAGCGCACGCCGCCCGACGCCTTGACGCCCATGCGCGGTCCGACCGCGCGGCGCATCAGGGCGATGTCGTTCTCGGTAGCTCCGCCCTTGGCGAAGCCGGTGGACGTCTTCACGAAGTCCGCCCCCGCATTCTGCGACAGCACGCAGGCGATCACTTTCTCGCGGTCATTGAGAAGGGCCGTTTCCAGAATCACCTTCACAATCACGCCCTGTGCGGTACTGCGAGCCGCGTTGACCACCGACCGGATGTCGGCCTCCACATAATCGTACCGGCCGCTGCGCATCATGCCCACGTTGATCACCATGTCGATCTCGGTGGCTCCGTCCCGAATGGCCTGCTGCGTTTCCGCAGCCTTGGTTGTGCTCTGGGTCATCCCGTGGGGAAACCCGACCACCGTGCAGGTGGCGATGGGCGTGCCACGCAGGACGTCGGCAGCCAGCGGTACGTAACACGGACTTACGCACACGGACGCAAAACAATATCGCCTCGCCTCCTCACACAGCCCGCGGATGTCGGCCTCGGTAGTCTCCGGTTTCAAGGCGGTGTGGTCAATCATGCGGGCCAGCGGCGGCGCAAGATCGCAGGCCGAAAACCCGGCGTCTTCCGGACGGTCAGCGCGTACCCCGAACCTGCTCGCTCCGGCGTGTACCAGATTGTCCAGATCCCTGTCAGGCGTCGCACCCGCCAGGCGGGTCGGCGCGGCAGATGCAGCCTGGTCGGAGCCGTCTCCACTGCTCGGCACCACGGGACCCCGCATCTGCTGGGTCAACCGTGCAATGAGGTCGTTGCGTTCGTGTTCGGTCAAGGGCTGCGGGTTTGGTGACGGAGAAGATACGCCGTCGATTCTGATTCGAATTAGGACTCGGGTTGAATCAGTGCAGGCCGGCGGGTGGAGCGTCGCCGCAATGGTATCTTTGGCCCATGAAACGCGCTGCATCCGTTCTTGTCCCCCTGATCCTGGTCCTGTCCGGCTGCGCGTCAGAGCCCTCCTCCCCCGGTCCGATGATCACCGACGATCTCGGGCGTTCCATTCCGCAGATCGACCGTGCCGAGCGAGTCGTATCTCTGGCGCCCGGTGCCACGGAGCTCGCGTTTGCCGCCGGAATGGGCTCTCAGCTGGTAGCCGTCACGACCGCCGACAACTACCCACCGGCCGTGCAGGGCCTGGAGCGCATCTCGGCACTGCCGCTGAACCACGAGGCCATTGTTGCTCTCGAGCCCGACCTGATCCTGGCATCCGATCAGATCAACGATCCCCGGGAGGCGGAAGCCCTGGCGGAGGTGGGAATCCCGACCTACTTCGTTTCGGTGGGGTCGCTTCCGGACGTGTCGCGCGTCGTGCGTGCCCTCGGCGTGCTTTTTGGCGATGAAGTGGCTGCCGGGCAGTACGCGGACTCCCTGGAGGCGACCTTGCAGGCGCTGGACACGTCGAGGCGGGGGGACGCAGATCGCCCCAGCGTCATTTTCCTGATCGGAGACGACACGCTTTTTTCCTTCGGGCCGGAGAGCTATGTCCATGACATGATCCTGGTCGCGGGCGGAAGAAGTCTTACGGCCGAAATGTCTACCGAGGCGCCGGTGCTGTCCGAGGAATTCGTGCTGGCTGCCCAGCCGGAGGTCCTGTTGACTGCGTTTGATCCGGATCCCGCGCGCCTCGTGGAACTGCACCCGGGCTGGGAGGCCATCCCGGCCATTCGTGATGGACGCGTATTCCGCATCGAGCCGGACCTGGTCCTGCGAGATGGCCCGCGACTGATTGCAGGCACCCTCGCCATGCGCAGAGCGCTGACCGCGGGCTCGTGAACCGGATTCTCGTTGCAGTCGGCCTGGGCGTGCTGACACCGGTGACCCTCATCGCCGGCGTCGCAATCGGCAGCGTGGATGTCAGTGCGGGCGATGCGCTCTCCGTCTTCCTCAGCCGGCTCGGCACGGGTGCAGAGGCCAGTCCGACCGCGGATGCCATCGTATGGGACCTCCGCCTCCCCCGGGTGCTCATGGCGATGATCGTCGGAGGCAGCCTGGCCGTCGTAGGTGTTGCCATGCAGGCCCTGGTGCGAAATCCGCTAGCCGAACCCTACATCCTGGGCCTCTCCAGCGGTTCAGCTGCCGGCGCCGCTACCTACTATCTGGGGTACCTGCCTGCATTTGCGATGGGCATGCTCTCGATGCCTGTCGCGGCGTTTCTTGGAGGTCTGCTCACCATTACCCTGGTCTACGGCGTGGCCCGCACGGATCAGGGCCTGTCGGTAACCCGGCTGCTGCTGGCCGGCGTGGCCATGTCGGCCCTCATGGCTGCCATCACCTCTTTTGTGATGCTGACGTCCCCCGAGCCCAACCGCATGCGGGCCGTGCTTTATTGGCTCATGGGGTCCCTCAGCGCGACGCGCTGGAGTATGCTGGCCACCCCGGCTCTCGTAGCCGTGCTTGGCTCCGTGGTGCTTGCCGGCCTCTCCCGCCCGCTGGATGCCCTGCTCATGGGAGAAGAGCCCGCACGGGCGCTGGGCGTACCGGTTGAGCGCATGAAGCACCTTCTTATTGTTCTCGCGGCACTGATGACCGGGGTCATGGTCGCCTACTCTGGTGCGATTGGTTTCGTCGGCTTGATTGTGCCCCACGCCGTGCGCAGTGTGGTCGGGGTGAGTCACCGGGTGGTCATTCCTGTCAGTCTCGTTTCCGGAGCCCTGTTTCTCGTCTGGGCGGATCTGGCGGCCCGAAGTGTGCTATCCGGACAGGACCTGCCGGTGGGCATTGCCACGGCCATTGCCGGTGTGCCCTTCTTTCTGATGTTGTTGCGCCGGCACCGGTATCCGTTCGGGTAGGGCCGCCGCCTGCCGCCGCAATGGTCCCTTTGGCGCATTCACAGATTCATCGGGCAACCGCCCCTGATCGTCTGCGTTGCAACTTTCAATTCAGACTGAAAACCAGCCTGCCATCTCCCATACGCTGACCACACAGCCCGAGGAAGGCCGGAAGGCGGTCACGTTTTCCAGCTCGGCCGTACCGTCGATCGCGGAAATCCAGCAGCCGGTCCGTGCCGATCTCGACGCGTTCCGCACCTTCTTCCGCGACGCGATGCGCACCCGCGTGCGCCTGCTGGATCTGGTGATCCGGTATGTGCTCCGCCGCAAGGGCAAGCAGTTACGTCCGCTTCTGGTGCTGCTTTCGGCGAGGGCCACAGGTTCGGTCACCGAGACCACTTACCGGGGAGCCGCCCTGGTTGAACTCCTGCACACGGCCACGCTCGTCCACGACGACGTGGTTGATGACTCGGAGCGGCGGCGTGGCCAATGGTCCGTCAATGTGTTGTGGAAGAACAAGGTGGGCGTGCTGCTGGGAGATTATCTTCTGAGCCGGGGCCTGCTTCTCGCCCTGGACGCCAAAGACTACGACCTGCTGCACACGGTATCGGATGCGGTGCGGCGCATGAGCGAAGGCGAACTACTTCAGCTGGAGAAAGCCCGGCGTCTGGACATAGACGAGGACACCTATTTCCGCATCATTTCTGACAAGACGGCCTCACTGCTTTCCGCCTGTACCACCTGCGGGGCTGTGAGCGTTACGGAGGACGCGGACCTCATCGACCGAATGCGACGATTCGGGGAGCAGCTGGGCCTCGCGTTCCAGATTCGGGATGACCTGTTTGACTTTGGCGTGGCGGACGTAGGCAAACCCCTGGGCATCGATCTCAAGGAGAAAAAGATGACCTTGCCGCTCATCCACGCTCTCGGCAAGGCGTCTGCAGGCGAGCGGCGACGCATCATGCGCATCGTGCGGAAGTCGCGCAAGACGGACCAGGACGTACGCAGGGTGGCGGATTGGGTGCAGCAGCAGGGCGGCCTCGAGTACGCAAGAGACCGCATGTTCGGCTTTGCCCGGGAAGCGCTGGCACTTCTGGAGCCCCTGCCCGATTCTCCGGCCCGCGCTTCGCTTCAGAAGCTGGTAGCCTTTACCGTCCTCCGATCCCACTGACATGCCCGCCCTCCACCTCCTGGGCACTGGATCCGCTGTCGCGGACGCACACCGAACGACGACGATGCTGGCCCTGGAGTGGGGCGGCAACAGTTTGCTGATCGATTGCGGGGGTGATGTTTTCCAGCGTTTTCTGGCGGCCGGCCTGGATGCCTCCGGCCTGAGAGGCCTCATCATCACGCATGAGCACCCGGATCACATAGTCGGACTGCCCCTGCTGATGGTGCGCCTGTGGCTGAACGGCAGAAGCGAGCCATTCCCCGTGTACGGCCCGAAACCGGCTCTTGACCAGGCGCGGCGACTCATGGCAGCGTTCGACACCTCCACCTGGAGTCTGCCTGAGATCGTGTGGCGCGAAGCCGCCCTTGACGAGGGAGCCATCGTACTGCAGAACGAGTGCTGGACCATCACCGGCGCTCCGGGCGTGCACGGCGTGCCCGTGCTCGGTCTGCGCATGGAGCACGAAGACGGGTTCGTGGTTGCCTATTCGTCCGACACCGAACCATGCCCCGCCATCAGTCGGTTGGTGGACGGATGTGATCTGCTCGTGCATGAGGCCACCGGAGATCTGCGCGGCCACTCCTCGGCTGCACAGGCGGCAGAGACGGCTCGCCGGGCCGGGGCCTCTCACCTGGTGCTGGTTCACCTGTCTCGCGGCTTCGGCAGCGATGACGTGGCCGGACTGTCAGGCCCGGAGCTGGAGGTCCTGATCGGAGAGGAACTGGACCGATTTGAGTTCTGACTGATCCGGAGCGGATTCGAGCGTGCGCACCGTCAGATGCCTGGCTGCAGTGTCAAACCAGTGGTAGCGACCGGGCAGAAGTCGGGAGATCCGCCGGCGCAGCTCATGGAGCCCATGAATCTCATTTGGCAGGTAGGCCACGAGCGTGAAGGCCCGGCAGGGCCGCTGGTAGTGATCCCGGCCGTGACCGGGCCGTCGCAGGGCAGCCACGTATTCCGGCGATGGCTCCGGTGTCCACTGGCGTAGCACGCCGTGCACGAACCTGCGGTGTGCATCGGGTACCGTGTCTTCCGCAGGACCTCCCAGATGCGCATGCAGGTGCCTGCCGGTCAACTCCAGGGAACGGGTCAGTGCTTCTACCACGTGCAGCTCTTCGACCAGCACCGGTTCGGGCTCGGCCAGCAGAATGGAATCCGCGTGTTGCATCGCATCCCAGAGCAACGCGATTTCCCGAGGCGTCAGCGGCCGGGGGTCTGCCAGGGCTGCGAGGGTCACCTTGGGCCAAAGGCTTCCGGGGTACTCCGGCAGGAGCCCATCGCGGATGCTGTCCTTGAGTTCGAGTAAACCCTGGGTGAAGCCCTCGAACGCCAGCGTCAGTACGCCCGACCCCGCCAGGAAATACCGGGCAGGGCGCAGCAGCGCCTTGCCGGTCCGGGGGGCAGCCGCTCGCAGCAGATCCAATGTCGGCTCGATACCCTGCATGTTGGTTTTAAAGACCTTACCGGGTGATGTGTTCTCCGCGATGGGCCATGTACCTTTGCAATCATGCCGGTCGCCGTCACATTCTGGGGAACCCGGGGGTCCATCCCCGTATCCGGGAGCGCTTTCAGCCGGGTTGGCGGAAACACGAGTTGCGTCTCCGTGGAATTTCCGGATTGCGTGGTCCTGCTGGATGCCGGCACCGGTATCCGGGAGGCAGGCCGGGCGCTCCTGGAGGATCCCCGAGAACTCGTCATCCTGGTATCACATCCGCACTGGGATCACATCCAGGGATTCCCCTTTTTCGAGCCGCTCTACCAGCAGGGGCGCAAAGTAACCGTCGCGGCGCCCGGCCGGGAGACGTGGGCGGCCGCCCTGGCTGCCCAGATTGACGGTTTTCGATTCCCCGTGGACTGCGAAGCTCTGAGTTCAGAACTGACCGTTGTGTCCCAACCGGACCAGATTCGCGGTGCGATGCCCGTGCCGCTGAGCTGGATGGACGTGAACCACCCGGGAGACTGCCTCGGATACCGAATGGAGACCGCCGCCGGCGCGGTTGTCTACCTGACCGACAACGAGCTCGCGCCGGATGCTCCAGGACCTGCGGACAAGGCGTCGCTGGTGGCATTCTGCGCCGACGCAGCACTGCTGGTTCATGACGCCCAGTACCTCGAGGACGACCTGCCCGACAAGTCCGGTTGGGGTCACAGCACGGCGGAGCAGGTGGTAGCGCTGGCCCGGGAGGCGGGTGTGGCCCGGTGTGCTCTCTTTCACCATGATCCCGCGCGCGAGGACTGGGCTGTGCTGAAGCAGGAAGCTCTGGCAAGGGGCCTGATGCGCGCTGACCCGGTTGAGGTGTTCGCGGCCCGCGACGGCATGCGTGTCTTGCTCTAGGTAGCCCGCGCGACAGGCTGTAGGAGAGCGTTTCCCCCGGCGCAGCGGCACTAAAGGCTGCCCCATTAACGCCGATACGGACTGGGAATACGTTCCCCCGCCTCCTATGGAACTCCTGGAAGTCGAAGCATCGGTATCTGGCGCCTCTCAGGCGCCAAGGCACTCTCCTGCCGAGGATTCCGAGTCTGCGTCATGGCTCCGCATCGTGCTGTTCCTGCTGACCGCCGTGTCGGTAGGATTCGTCGCCGTGTGGATCATGTTCATGGCTTCCGGCACGATCGGTTTGGTCGGCCATTTGGCCATTTTCCTGCCGCTTGTGGCGATTTCGCTCAGCTCCTTCCTGATTTTCAAGTCGCGGAAGCTGATTGTCGAGGAGTTGCGGGATGCCGATTTCGAGGTCGGCGCCGCCCGCGCCCGAGTGGCTGCGGCGGAGCAGGCCCAGCACACGTATCGCCAGGTATTCCAGGAAGCAGGCATCGGCTGGTACCGGGTCTCCCCGGACGGACGCCTCATCACAGCCAATCCTTCGCTGGCCAAGGCGCTCGACTTCGGTTCGCTGGAGGGACTGCGCGCATACTACAGCAACCGGAGCTTCCCCAACGCGCCGAACCGCAACGCGGTGAACAAGGCCCTTGCGGCCATAGGCGAGATCAAGTCCCACAAGTCGGAGTGGATCAGGGACAACGGAGATTCCCTGGAGGTCGTCGAAACGGCTCGGGCGATCAAGGACGACAAGGGACGCACCCTTTACATCGAAGGATTCATCATCGACGCGGCCGTGCGCAAGCCGCTTGAGAACATCAAGACCAGCTTGGAGAGCGCGGCTCCTTCGCAACCCGACGTCGACGACAGGAAGGCCACCACCGGGGACGAGGTGTTCGTGGCCCACATGAGCCATGAACTCCGCACGCCGATCAACGCCATCGTCGGCATGACCAGCCTGCTGCAGGACACGCAGCTGGATGCGGAGCAGCGCGATTTTGTGGACACCATCAAGATCTCGTCAGAGAGCTTGCTGTCCATCGCCAACAACGTGCTGGACTTCTCCAAGATCGAAGCCGAGAGCCTGCAGTTGGAGCAGCGCGAGTTCGGCCTGCGGGCCTGTGTCGAGGATGCCCTGGATCTGGTGGCTCTACGCGCGGCCGAGAAGAAGCTCGAGCTGCTCTATCAGATCGAGCCCCGGGTACCTGATACGCTGTTGTCAGACGACACCCGACTGCGGCAGATTCTGGTGAACCTGCTGACCAACGCGGTCAAGTTCACCGAGGAAGGCGAGATCGAAGTCACCGTGCAGGCCAAGCAGATCGAAGGCGCCCGGTACAAGTTCATGTTCGCGGTCACCGATACCGGCATCGGTATCCCGCCGGACAAGCAGAAGAGTCTGTTTGAGCCCTTCTACCAGACCGACTCTTCGACCACCCGCCGGTTTGGCGGCACCGGACTCGGTCTGGCAATCAGCAAGCTGCTGGCCGAGCGCATGGGTGGCACCATGAGCGTGGAATCCACCCCGGGACACGGCTCGACGTTCCATTTCCATATCGAGGCGGACATCTCCGACCGCCACGCGGTTTCTGCCTTCGACGAGCACCTGCCGACCCTCGAAGGCAAGAAGGTGCTTGTGCTCGACGACAACGACACGTCCCGCAACCTGACGCTGCGTCTGCTCGAATCGTTTGAAATGAGCACCGTTTCCACCGGTTCGGTGGACGAGGCCATCGGCCACCTGCGCGACAGCGAAGCGTTTGACGTCTGCATCGTCAGCCTTACACACTTCGGCCAGGACTCGGTGGTGTTTGCACGACGCGTCCGGGCCTTCGACTCGGACAATCCGACGCCGCTGGTACTGGTCCGCTCGCTCACCGCTCCGCCGGTGTTCGATCGCCCCTACCGCTCGGTTTTCCTGCAGAAGCCCATCAAGCGGGATCGGCTCATCGTTGCACTCGTGCGCGGTCTGAGCGACGATCAGGATGGGGTCGATACGGTCACCACGGAGGACGGGCGCATCGCGCAGTCGGCAGATCCGCTCTCCATCCTGGTTGCCGAGGACGATCCGGTCAACCAGAAGGTCATGCTCCGTCTGCTGGAGCGCCTCGGGCACCACGCGGATGTCGTGGGCGATGGGGCCGCAGCCCTGGAAACCCTGCGTCACACCCACTATGACGCCGTGATTCTGGACGTGCGCATGCCCGGCATGAGCGGCCCGGAGGCCGCCAAAGGCATCATCAAGCGGCACCCCGACCGTAACCAGCGCCCCCGACTGATCGGCATGACGGCCTCTACCTCGGCCGCCGACCGGGACCTCTGCCTTGGTGCCGGCATCGATGCCTGCCTGACGAAGCCCATCAACCTCGAGTCCCTGGTCCAGGAACTCAACGAGGTCAAGCGGCGCGAGACGAGACGAGCCGGTTCAGACGGCCCGTCCGACGGCGAAATTCGCTCCAGCCTGCGCCGGCTCATGCAATCCGCGCACGGCGACGAACCCGCCTTCATGGCGGAACTGCTCACCAGCTTCATTCGCACCGCGCCCACCCTCATGGGAACGTTGGAGGATCAGCTCGGTCGCGACGACGCCAAGGGCGTGCATCGTACAGCGCGTACTCTCAAGTCCAGCTGTCAGTTCATCGGGCTGATGCGCCTGGCTGCCCTGTGCAAAGCCCTGGAAGTGGCTGCGACCGGAGAAACTGGACGCAGCGAGCTCGAGCCGTTCGTACGCACGATCAGTGCTGAATTCGCCCGCATCCAGTCGATCCTGGTCGAGGAACGGGATCTGATGCTCACGCGCGCCGGGCTCTCGAAGGAAGCGGTCAACGCCTGATCCCGCCTGCCCAGCCGTCGCCGACGGTTAGCCTCAGCGCACCGGCAGGTACACGTGGAAGTGGTCGGCCGTGCCTGTGTGGCGCAGCACTTCCAGGCCGACCGAACGCAGGTACAATCGTGTCGCAGTGTTGAGCCATTCGGGCCGCCCGATCGTGCGCAGGTCGACCGCATGCACATAGCCGCTTTCCTGGGCATAGTGCAACGAACGTTGATTCACCGGCAGGTTCATGCGTCCGTAATCTTCCGGCTGGCGCGCACCGTCCGTGATCACGGCATCCGAGTCCACGAGCACCATGGTGGCCAGCGCCAAACGGATCGCCGGGTGCAGCGACGTGTAGGTCTCCTGCACGGAGGCGCTCTTGAACTGGCGCGGTGACAGAAAGAGCAGTCCGTAGACGCAGTAGGCTCCGACGACCGCAAGGCTGGCCCGCGGCAACCACTTGCCGGGACGCAGGCCCAGGCGGCGTCCAGCCACGAATCCATAAAGGGCAATCAGGGCCGTCGTGGCCAGCACCGCACCGACCAGAGACATCCAGGGTCCAGCACCGGTCTCCACCGCAAGGGCGGTCGCGCCGCGCACCAGTACCCAGAAAGGCAGCAACAGCAGGACTACCAGGAGCGCCAGCGCCCTGCCCGGACGAAATGGCTTCTTTTTCGGGCGATGGGGCCGTGCCGGCCTCGTCCTTTGCGCTCCGGCTGCCGCCTCAATGGCGGCCATGGCCTCTTCAATGGACTGGGTCGACGAACTCATGCCCCCGTATTCGGCGTCAGGGAGTGTGGGTTGCAAGGCGCATCACCGGGATCTCCCGGATGATGCGCCGGTGCTCCGGCCGGATGTCCAGGTGCACCTGCAAGACGGTCACGCTGTCCGCGCGGGCCAGCCGTGGGGGGGTGGCCGGCCGCGCACCCCACCCCGCGGGGCCCCCGGGCGGGGGCCGCCCACCCACCATAAAACGAC